>CAZIBE010000012.1:0-57461 GCA_964536685.1 uncultured Calditrichaceae bacterium
GCCCTGTTTTTGACCCAACCCCTATCCCCTTCCCTAATGTATTAGGGAAGGGGAAGAAAAGGGGAAGGGTTAGCGTTTTTGCCGATTTCACTGTTTCTGAAAATCTATTTTGGACAAGTGTTAATCTAAATAATTACGAACCCGTTCGATTAAATCAGGAATTTATAGTGCAACTTATTTTTTGGGTGTTGGTACTTATTATTCTTTACATCTATGCCGGTTACGCCTTAATCGTCTATCTTCTATCAAAAACCAGACCAAAAGAAGCAAATTTCGACGAAACTTATACGCCCTCAGTAGCATTCATTATTTCCGCCTATAACGAAGAAAAGATCATTCGGCAAAAGTTAGAGAACACCTTGCAACTGGATTATCCGGCGGAAAAACTGACTATTTGGGTCGTGTCCGATGCTTCTTCGGACGACACGGATGAAATTGTGCAATCCGTTCGTGATGAGCGCGTGCATTTGCAGCGTATTTCCGGGCGTAAAGGCAAAACCTACGGGATCACTTCCGTAATGGAGCAAATCAATGAGGAGGTGGTCGTCTTTTCCGATGCTAACGCGCTGTACGAGCGCAATGCTATCCGTGAATTAGTAAAATATTTTGCCGATGCCGAAGTGGGATATGTGGTAGGCCGGGCGGAATACAACAAGGAAAATATGAGCGAAGCCGGAGAAAATGAAGGGGTCTACTGGTCATTTGAATTAAAGCTAAAACTGAACGAATCGCTGATTGGCTCGGTGGTAGGCGGCGACGGAGCGATTTACGCCATTCGCCGGGAACTGTTTCAGCCGTTGGACGCCGAAGACATCAATGATTTTGTTAATCCCCTGCATATCATTCAACAAGGCTACCGCGGTGTTTTTAATCCGGATGCCGTTTGTTACGAAGATACGGCAGATACCTTTGCCAAAGAATTTTATCGCAAGCGGCGCATCGTTAACCGTAGCTGGCGGGGTTTGTGGAAAAATGCCTCGGTACTGAATCCGGCAAGTAGCGGTGTATTTGCCTGGCAGATATTGTCGCATAAATTGTTGCGCTGGCTGGGCGGACTCTTTTTTGGCCTGTTGTTCTTGGCCAATCTGTTTTTATTAAACAGTGGTTGGCTTTACGATGTAGCTTTTTTAGGACAGCTGGCTGTTTATTCTTTAGCGCTTATCGGCTATCTTCAGGACAGACAAGGGGAAGTCCTGCCCAAATTGGTGAGCGTGCCCTACTATTTTTTTATGGTCAATTTATATTCCCTTTTAGGAATTATGGATGCCTTCCGGGGAGAGACGTACACAACCTGGCAGACCATCCGTGATGAATAAGGCGGAATAGCTTAATACCACGTGAAATTAGATTTATGTGATTATTGGAAATTAGGAACCTGGAACAGGGAATTGTTTCAAGAAAATATTTTTATCGGCGACAAAGTCGTTCGGCGTCATAATTCCCAGTTCCCAATTCCGAGTGTTTATTGTTTGAATGTATAAGGATTGTCAATGGCCTATACGGTAAAAGAAGCCGATGTGCAAAAAGAGAAGCCCATCATGGTAGAGATATTACAGCAAAACCGCCAGCGCGCTGATTTTGACTACGGCGCCCGATACGACTGGATTTACCTGAACAATCCTTTGGGCAAGGCCAAAGCCTGGATTATCTGGAACGAAAAGAACAACGAGCCTGTAGGATTTACCGGCGTATTTCCAAGAGCCGTGTATATTAACGGCAAACGCTATGTGGGCTGGAATTGCGGTGATTTTTCCATCCACAAAAAGTACCGCACGCTGGGTATCGCCCTCAAGCTGCGCCGGGCGGCTAAAGATGCGGTGGATGGCGGTGAAGTTCCTTTTTTATATGCCCATCCCAATGAACGTATGGAAGTGATTCATTTAAAGGCAGGGCACCAAAAAATTGCCCGTATGCAGCGTTATGCCATGTTGCTGCGCACGGACAGGCTACTTTCACGTCTTATTCCCGCAGGAGCTCTGCAGAAGATGATTTCCGCCCCCCTTAATGTTATGCTTTCCACGCAGTACCGTTTTGTAGGCGCCGATGGTTGGTCGGCAGAACTGCGCTCCGAGGTTATGGCTGAGCAGCGCCACGAAGAGATCTTTAAGGCAATGGTTTCGCGCTTTCCGGTAATCGGCGCCCGGGATACCGAATATCTGAACTGGAAGTTTGGCAGCAATCCCAACCATCGTTTTCTGCAAATGGATATTTACAAATACAATGAATTAGCTGCCGTTCTCTTTTACTATATCAGACAGGATACGGTCAATTTAGTTGATGTTCTGATAAAGGATGTTGACCATGACGCCGCCGCTGTATTTGCCTTTTTTATCACAACAGTAGTAAAAGAATATGAGGATGTAACATCGCTTTCGTTTATTTTGCAGGAATATAATCCGCTTATTCCGGTTTTACAATCTTTGGGCTTTGTTTTTCGGAATGACGCCACTTCGGGCCTAATCAGTTATGCCGGGCCTGAATTGGCAAAAGAAATATTAGAGGGTACAAAATGGTTTATGACGGTCGGCGACCGTGACGCTTAATTCTATTGGAGGAAGTTATGGATATGAAGCAGAAATTGGTTGATTTTTTATATGATGACTCGCTTAAAGAAGAATTTGATCATTTGGATTACGATGATTCGCTTCTGGAATTGGGTATTGTAGATTCCGTAAAGATGCTTGATCTAATTGCGTTCATTGAAGATACATTTCAGATTAAAGTGGATGAGGAGGATCTTTATCCGGAAAATTTTGATTCGATCAACGCCATAGTTGAATATATCGAATCTAAAAAGCGATGAGTAAAGATTTAGCGCATAAAACCAAGGTCGGCATTATTTGGAGCGCCGCCAATATTATTTTTTCAAAATCCTTTCGCTTAATAACCAGCATTGTTTTAGCGCGCTTGTTATTTCCGGAGGATTTTGGTTTATATGGCATCGCGCTGATCATTATCCGCTTTGCCCGTAAAGTGACCAATATGGGTTTCTCCTCGGTTATCGTTCAGCGCAAGGAGTTAACCAGGCAGGAGATCAATACGATCTTTACGGTAAGCCTGGCAATAAACGTGGTGATCGGGGCCATTCTGTTTTTTGGGGCGCCTCTTTTTGCCTCGTGGGTGGACGAGCCAAGGGTAACTCCGGTGGTGCAGGTTATTTCCAGTACATTCTTGATGGCGGCCTTTACGCTTGTGAGCCAGAATATGCTTAAACGCGATATGCGTTTTAAAGAGCTGGCTTTCAGCCGTTCGGCCAGGTCTGTTGTTGGTCTAACCCTACCGATTGTGTTGGCCATATTAAATTTTGGCGTGTGGAGTTTGATTTTAGGAGAAGTCTTCGGGACATTTGCTTCTATGATTGCCGCGATAATCTACGCCCGCTGGATGCCGAAAATATATTTTAAATTGCAGGCGTTTAAAAACGTGTATGCCTATGGGTTAAAAGTTTCGGTTGTCTCCTATTTGAATTATTTTATTAATAATATTGATTATCTGCTCATCAGTAAGTTTTTAGGAATCGCTCAGCTAGGGTATTATGAGCGCGCCTTTAATTTAATGAATTTAACGCGCCGGCAGTTGGGGAAAACCGTAAATGAAACGCTTTTTTCCGCCTATTCCAAAATTAAAGAAGATAAAGAACGCGTAGTAAAAAATTTAAGGAAAATGCTCAGCTATGTTTCACTTATCGCGTATCCGGTATTGATTTGGCTTTTTTTTACAGCGCCTTCGTTGATTATTAATATGTATGGCGTAAAATGGACGCAAACCATTGTTCCCTTGCAGATTATGTCAGTCTCGGGATTACTCAATACGGTGGTCATGGTGTTTTTTCCGGTTACATTAGCTTTGGATTTAATGGCCGACCGTATGAAAGCGCAGGTCCTCTTTTTAGCGGCCCTGATTGGTCTTATTTATTTACTGGTGCCTTATAAAATCGTAGGTGTAGCTATTGCCGTGGTCATATCCACTAGCATCTATGCCGTATCTATGATTTTTGTAATGAAAAAGAATTTACCTTTTGGTTTTTCAGATTTTTTCCGTACGCAAAAAACGCCGCTACTCTATGGAATTATCCAAATTTTATTTTCCGTTTTGACTATTAAAATTGGCGAAATATATTTTACTGTAACATCCATTATGATGTTTTTTTCTGTAAGCGCCGCCACGCTTATGGCTTTTGCTTTTAGTCATTTAATTTTCCGCAAAGAGGACTACCAAAGCTTGATCGGCGAGTTTACATCTACAATTAAAAGAAAAACGGCCAAGGCAAAATAAAAGCATAATTTGGTGACGGATATTCAGCACGAGGCCTATCCCGACGAATCGCTTTAGCGGCAACCTAAGGAATGAGGCTAAACTTCCCCTTGGGAAAGGGGAACTGAGGGGGTTGTAAAAAACGTCAAACTGCAAAAATCTGCTGGTTTTGATTGAATTTTGTCCCAGATTTACACATAGTTCGGCAAATATTCTGGGACATCTCCCTAACCCCATTTTTTAAGGGGAACTTTTTTTAGATTAACGCTTATGCGGCGAATCGGGATATCCGATATTCGATATCTGTAAAATTCCTGTAGGGATTGATTGCATCAATCCCTGTAAAGTGATGTAAAAGGAACAATCAGTTACAATGAAGCAAACGATAAAATTACCCTGGGGCGCCTGGTTTGGCGACCGTGAGATGAAATTATCCGTACCGGCGGATTGGCGGGTTACCGACTATTCTTTACCGCAGGCAGGCAGAATCTCCCCTGAAGCCATTGCCGAAAAAGTAAAGCCCATTACCGCTTTGCTGAAGGAAAAGCAGCCGGCCAGTATAATCATCGTGGTAGATGATTTGACGCGACCGGTTTTGTTAGCAGATTTGATGGATGCCCTCCTGTATGAAATTCGTCAGTTTGGAATTAAATCGGGACAAATAAAAATTCTAATCGGTTTAGGCTCGCACAAAGGTCTGGACAAGGAATCGATGATAAAAAAATTGGGCGTCCGTACGGTTGAATCCTACACATGCCTCAATCACGATCCGGCAGATACGGTGCCCATCGATGTTATTTGGGGAAAGACGCCGATTAAACTGAACCGGCACTATGTGGAGGCGGATTTTAAAATTGTAATCAGCGGACTTACGCCGCACAGTTTTGCCGGTTTTAGCGGTGGGGCAAAAATGCTCTTCCCCGGTTTGGCGGATATGGAAACCATTGCCAAAACCCATAAATCGGTGCTGATGGGCTTTATGGGCAAATTAGGAGATATGGCTCATAATAAATTTCGTGATGTTATTGAAGGATTTGTAGAAAAAGCGGCCATCGATTTTTTTATCGGTGCGGTTCTCAATGGCGATCGCAGTTTGCATGATTTGTTTTGCGGCGATTATGTGACGGCGCACCGCCAGGCAGCACAGCGGGCCAGGGAAATCTATCTTACTGATGTGGAACCGGCCGAACTTTATGATTTACTGATCCTGAATGCCTATCCTAAAGACACGGAATTGTTACAGGCGGAAAACGGCTTTATTCCGCTTAAATCAGCCAAACAGCCCATTGTAAAAGAAGGGGGCATGGTGCTTTTAACATCGGCGTGCTCCGAAGGATTGGGACGTCACGGATTGTTCGGCCCGGGCGGACTCCTTTACCGTAAACCGCGGCCTCTGCGCTTTTTGAAGAACTACCGTTTTGCCTTCTTTAGTGATAATCTGACCGAGGATGATTTTCATCAAGTGTTTGCCGATGAATATCCTTTCTTTGGCAACAGCAAAGAGTTGCTTGCCTTTTTAACCGGTGAACTGCCGCAAATAGCGCGTGTGGCTGTCTTTCCGCAGGCCAGCCTGCAATTGACGGCGTAAAATTGCCGCCTGTAAGCGCCTGAATCACTTTTAAACAAAAAGTAAATGATAATAAAAAAAATAACAACGAATGAAGAATTTGAAGAATTAAAAAGTTCGTGGCAGCATCTTTTTGCGACGGCCGGGATAAACAGCCCCTTTTTATCGTGGGAATGGATGTTCGCCTGGTGGCAGGTATATTGTCCCCAATTATCAGCGGCTAAACTTTCCATATTTTGTGCTTACGAAGATGATGCTTTGGCGGCTATTCTGCCGCTCTTTTATCATAAAAAGAAAAATTTGGCGTATGTGCAGCTTTTGGGTACGGAATTTGAATCCAGTGATTATCTGGATATCATTTGTGCCGAAGAAAAAAAGGCGGACTTCTTCGACCTGTTTTTTAGCGACACGCTGGTGTTAGCTACGCTGAAGGCGGCGGATATTCTGACTTTTAATAATGTAAAAGAAGACGCTGTTCTTTATAGGGGGAAAAATCAGTTAGCAAAAAAACTGCGCAGCCGTGTCTTTGAACGCAGAACCTCGGTGTGTCCGTACATCAATTTACCGCAATCGCTGGATGATTTATTTAAAAGTCTTTCAAAAAATATGCGCTCGGGCTTAAAACGCCAGCGCAACAAGCTCAACCGAAATGAAAATATTCAGGTTGAGTTGGTTAAGGACGAAGGAGAAGTTCAGGAAGCCATCCGCCATCTGTTTAACTTACACAGCATGCGTTTTGAGCAAAAGGAGATGGCTACGAAATTTATCTATGAACGGCGCGGAAAATTTCATGAAACGATCGCCAAAGTTTTTTTGTTAAAAAGCTGGCTGCAATTCTATCTCATCAAGGATAATGATAATCCCATCGGCGCTCTCTATTGTTACCGGCTGAACGGAACCATGATGTACATGCAGGGCGGGTTTGATCCTGATTATGCCAAGTTTGCTTTGGGCAATCAAATTATCCTGCGGGCAATCAGCGACGCCATTGAGGCCAACATGCACACATTCGATTTTATGCGCGGCAACGAGGACTACAAAAAAAAGTGGACGGATAAAAGCATCTTTTTATATACGTTGGAATTTCCACTCTCTTTGAAAGGATCGACTGTATTACAATTCCAAACGTATATGAGCCTTTTGAAAAAAATGATTAAAAATACATTGTATTCAGGCAAAAAATCCTGACCTAAATTGAGCGATTTTATTACTCACAGACCGTTTTTTTGTCTGGATTCCTGCTTCCGAAGCAAAGCCTCAAACAGGAATGACACAATCACCTATGCAGTGGAACGTGTCATCCCGATGTTTCGGGCTCCATTGACATTACGCCAAATTACCTAAAAATCACTTAATTTAGGCCTAAGTAAAATATTGGGGAAAGAAAAATGACTTTTACAGATTTGAAACGCATTTATGACGGGTTTGGTTTTTTTAGCGTGCTGCATGCTATTAATTACAGTTTGTTAAATAAAATTAGTTATTACAGCGAATTGCAGGGCATGGTTGTAACCATGGACTCGCTGGATCCCAAATATCTGCAAACCAATCCTAACTATAAACATGTTTTCCTGGATGAGGCTGAATTAAAAAAATTCAGCCAGAATCCGGAAACGCAAATCAGTGAAAAATTTTTAAACAAAGCTCTGCCCAAAGGCGACCGTTGTTTCGCCATTATGGACGGCGATTTTTTAGCCAGCTACGGCTGGTATTCCACTTTGCCTACGGCCATCTCCGACGAACTGGATTTACATTTCGAGCCGCAATGGGTTTACATGTACAAGGGATACACACATCCAAACTACCGCGGGCAGCGTTTACATGCCATAGGGATGGCTAAAGCGTTGGAGGCTTTTTCCAATGAAGGTTACAAAGGGCTTATTTCCTATGTGGCCACAAATAATTACGCTTCGCTTAAATCTGTCTACCGAATGGGCTACAGGAATATCGGCAAAATACGCATCCAAAAACTTTTTGGAAAATATCATATTAAGAGAGAAGAAGGATGTAAACCTTACGGTTTTGATGTAATACCTTCAAATCAAAAGACCGATAATTAAAAACGGGATTGGTAGCTCGGAATTTAAAACCCGTAGCACCCATCTTTCTTTTTTCATTCAATAGGATTCTAAATGTCTTTAACTACCCTGTTATTCTTAGCGCTTTATTTTACAGGATTAATTCTAACCTTTCGCCATCCATACTTTGGCATTGCCACTTATATTTTTGAGTGGCACAACCATCCGCCCTATATGTGGTGGGGTAAGGCTCTGCCGGATTTGCGTTGGTCGCTTTTGATTTCGGTTGTCACTTTAATCAGTTTGATCATTAATTACAAAAAGCTGCGGCCTTTAATTAATCCCAAATATAATTTGATTTGGTGGCTGGTGGCCATGACGGCTTGGGTGTATTTTATCAGTTTCTTCTATGCCATCGATCCGGCCTCCAGTTTCAGGAAGGCGGATTTCTTCTACAAACTGACTATCCAAATCTTTTTAATGATGTTTTTGGTTCGGGAAACTAAGCATTTTCGTATAGTAATCTGGACGCTTGTTTTAGGTGTGGCCAACTTTGGCAGAATTGCTTACCAGAGAGGAGGTAACCGTTATATCGGTGTTATTGCTCCAAACGCTACCGAAGAAAACGCTATTTCCGCACATGTGGCGGCCGTAGTGCCCTTTTTTGAACTGTACTTTCTTGTGGGCAATAAATGGGAAAAGATAGTGACGTTCATCTCTTTGCCGTTTGTTTTAAACTTAATTATTCTGGCCAATTCACGTGCCTCTTTTGTTGCCCTCATTGTTATTGCCGTTCTTTCACTCATCTGGATTAAAGGACGCCTACGTTGGCAAGTTTTACTGGGTACTCTTGGCGGTATTCTCTTGGTGCTCTATTTAGCCAACGATCAATTTTGGGAGAGGCAGAGCACCATAGATAATTATCAGCAGGAAGGTTCGGCCGTAAGCCGTATTTATTTATGGCGCGGCGGTCTGCATATGTGGGAGGACTATCCTATGGGGCTAGGCGGCGGCGGCTTTCAAAAGCTGGCCATACAATACGTTCCGGAGTTAAGGGAAGTCATGGAGGAAAAGGGCGCCAAAACAGTTCACAATACCTATTTGTTGGTCTTGGTTGAATGGGGGGTTATCGGCGAACTATTATTTTTAGGTTTTCTTATCCATGCCTTTATTATTCTGAGGAGGATTCGCCGCGATCATAAAAAATCGCCATCCTATCGCTATTATGTGGATGCAATGGCTATTCAGATGGGTTTGTGGGCCATCCTGACGGCAGGGATTTTCCACAATCGCAGTTATTCTGAGGTAATTTACTGGTTTGGCGCCTTTGCTGTGGCCCTGAGGAATATTCAGGTTACGGAAATTAACGAACCGCAAGTAGATGAATCTGTCGAAGACGATTCTTTGCTAACCGGAGAGGTTTAATATTTTGTCGGTTAAAAAAATACTTTTTCTTACTATCAATTTTCCGCCGAATCCTTCGGTGGGTACACATCGTGTGTCAAAAATCTTAAAGTATCTGGACCATTTCCGTTTTAAGATTTATGTTTTCACTCTAAAGGAAAAATATTACGATCTGGAGTTTGGCGCTGGCTCAGGCGATGCTAAAAAAATTCCTTCTTCGGTGCAGGTGGTTCGTAGTGATCGGTCGGATTTAACGTATGTCTTTACCAAAGCGAAAGCCGTCATAAACAAAATCAATCCCAAAAAGGGGAATAAAAGAACTGCTACACAAACGTCTGTGATTCCCAAACAGCAGTCTTCAGCCGTTCCTTCAAAAAATTCATGGCTAAAAGCATTTGTTTATAGGATGCGAAATTTTATTTTTGCTATCTTCGAATTTCCGGATAAGTATATCGGTTGGATGCCAAATGCTGTGTGGCAGGGCGTTCGCTTGGTAAAAGAAAATCAAATTGAGGCTATCTTTACGACGGCGCCGCCCCATTCGCTTTTCCTGATGGCCATGATGATTAAAAAGTTTACCGGCGTTAAATTAATTCTTGATTTCCGCGATCCATGGGCCTTATCCCGCTGGGATAAAGGAAGCCGCTTAAAATACTATCTGGAAAAACGCCTTGAAAAAAGCGTTATTAAAGCGGCCGACCTGTTGTTATTTGTAACTGAAAACTTGAAGGAAGAGTACGCAAAAAATTACGCCTGGGCCGGTCAGGATAAATTCAAACTGTTTTCTAATGGTTTTGATCCGGATGACTTTAGTAATATTTCGATTAATGATAATCCAAAAGAAAAAGATTTTTCCCGTTTTGTGCACTTAGGCACTCTGTATAAAAAACGAAATCCGGCAACTCTGTTACAGGCTGTGGCCGAATTAATTGCCGAAAACAAGGTGGACCCCGATACGTTCCGAATCGATTTCATCGGCTTTGTGGCCAAAGAACTCAGAGGCATTCATGACGAAATTCAAAAGCGGAATCTGAGAAATGTAGTCCGCTTCTTTCCGCCGGTGAGCTTTGCTGAAAGTGTCCAAACCATGTATGAGGCCGACGTACTCTTACTTATTCAGCCGGGGACCGATTTGCAGATTCCGGCTAAATTATTCGAATATATGTACACGCGAAAACCCATATTTGCCGTGGCCGAACCGGACAGCGCCACAGAGCGGGCTATCAGGGACGGCCAGTTAGGTGTTTTTGCTCCGTCGCAGGAAGTACCGGAAATTAAAAAGGCCTTTTTGGAAATGTTTGATTTTGTGCGTAACGGGAGAAAACCGGACAATGCTTACATAAAACAGTTTGATTACAGCTCTTACATTAAAGAATTGGAACGGTATCTCGAAAATGTGTGAAATGAAAATCAAACTAACCCGTGTTGCTAATTATCTAAATTCTTTTAATTACAAAAATAGTTTTTAACAGTTTCAAAATATTCTAAATAAGTTAACGCAGAGACCAGTTTATTGTTTACAACATTAAAAAGTAATATTTGGGCAAAGAGCTTACAAGTTCTTGGTTTAAAATTTCTGCACATTACAGGATGCGCAAGGTCTGGCACAACTTTATTGTTTTATGTGATGTCAGCTTTTAAAAAAACATATTTGCATGACCATGAAACGAATATTTGGTCGCATCCTAATCTCAAAGAAATTAAAAAGTTAAAAAAAGATTTACTGTGGCCAAACATAATTTATGTTACCAAAAGACCGTCTAAATGGTATCAGGAACCGTGGCTTTCGAGAACGATTGATTTTGTTAAAAAATCTAATAGCCGTCTAATTTATATTATGCGCGACCCACGGGCCGTGCTGACCAGCCGTCACCCCCTGGATAAGAAACAATATTATGTTTCGCCGGGAAAATGGTTAGCTAGTATGCGGGGCTACTTTGAAATAAAACAAAAATTAAATAATTATCCGCGATTGTTAGTAATAAAATATGAAGATTTAATTCAAAATCATGATGAAATTGTAAATAAATTTAAGAATATACTGGGTCTGGAATTAGATGATAAGATACAAAGTATTGCTAATTTAAAAACCTATGTACACAATTCAAATTTTAACAACCAATATATGATTAAATTTATGCATAAACTACGTGATTTTGATTCAACTTCAATCAATCGGTGGGAAAATAATCCGCAGGATTTGGAATATCTGGGAAAGCTTTTTAGCGAAAGAAGTATAAATTCAGAATTACAGAAAGTTATGTCAGAATTTGGCTACCATTAAATAAAACAAAGAAATTATTTAGAATGGGAAAAATTAAATTAGCTCATGTCATTAATTTTATGTCTCCGGCCGGTAAAGAGATCGGCATTGTTAAATTATTAAATAAGTTAGACCCTGAACAATTTGAGTCGACTTTGATCGTAACGGATAAGATATACGACTTGCTTAATTTGGATACGGATAAAACGCGCTTAATTGAATTAAATAAGAAGAAGGGCAATGACCTGAGTTTGCCGTATAGGCTGTACAATCTTTTTAAGGAGGAAGATTTTCATATTGTTCATACACACGCCTGGGGTACGCTGGTCGAAGGCATCCTGGCCGCCAAAATGGCCGGAGTGCCCGTAATCATCCACGGAGAGCACGGCACGTTTCATAAAGATTTAAAACGCAAATACGTTCAAAAAATGTTTTATAATTGGGCTGATTATCTCCTGTCCGTTTCAGAGGCGCTAGCCAAAGAGATCGCCCAGACTATCGGAATAAAAGACCATAAATTCCATACTATCTTAAATGGCGTGGATGTGCAGCGCTTTGCTCCCAATCCTGCCAAACAAACAGCGTACAGGGGTGAACTCGGCTTTAAGGAAACAGATTTTATCATCGGAACCGTCGGCCGGCCAAAACCGGTAAAAAATCAACAGATGATGATTTATGCTCTTAAGGAAATTTTACCTAAATTTCCACAAGCGCACGTTGTGATTGTCGGAGATACGCCGCTTGATTCACAAAAGCAGGAGTTGCAGGTTTTGGCAACCAATTTAGGTATCGATAGCCATGTTCATTTTTTAGGAATAAAAGAAGATGTAGCGGGATATCTTAATACCTTTGATACGTTCGTGCTTCCGTCGTTAAGAGAGGGCTGTTCTAATGTTTTGCAGGAAGCCATGGCCAGCGGTCTGCCTATCGTGGCCAGCAATGTGGGCGGCAACCCGGAATTGATTACGCACCAGGAAACCGGCTTGCTGTTTAATGTGCATGATTTAAGTGAATTTGTGAATCAGCTTCTGCGACTAATTAACAATCCAAAGTTAAGAGCGCAATACGGCAAAAATGCCAGAGAACGGGCCGTCAGGGATTTTTCTTTGCAAACCATGATTGAGGCCTATTCCGAGTTTTACAAAGAAGCTGTGGGAAAAAATAGGATGATAAAATAAATTTGGAATTATCCCGAAAGGGACGCCTTGTGGCAGGAACCTGGAACTCAAGAATTCCTGATTTCCAGCTTCTGATTTTAAAATTGGCAACACTCTTTAATACGTTACTTATTACCAGTCATTATAAAATATCTTTGTAAAATCAAACAAGGTGTTTTTTGGATTTTCTAAACAGAGCCTGGTCGTTAAATTATATCTTCTATTTCTGCGCTTTGCCGCCGCGGGCGGAAGTTTTGCTGATTAGCGATCATCTTAGCCGTACGGAAATAGATTTTAGCATATTTGATATTCAAGTCACTTTTGCTGTTCCTTCTTCTTTCAAAGAAAAATACGGTTTAATTGAACGGACGGATGTTCTGTACTTTGATGAAAAGGACTTTTTTCAGGAGAATAAAGAATTTTCTATGATCATCTTTGATCTGGAAAAACAGCCCTACCGGCCCGTACTCAATAAAACGATTACGAATTTGAGTGAAGACGGTTATGTTGTCCTGTTGGATTGGTCCTTTTCGCGCTTTAGGCCGTTGCAAAGCATCGTACGTACCAGCGGATTGTTCGGAAAACAGATTGCGAACTTCCCGCAGAAACGCAATTATGATATTGCCGGCAAGCTTTTTTTATTGGAATGGTATTTTTTTGTGGAGCCCGGTTTAGCTAAACCGCAGTATTTAGTAAGAGAAGCCTTTAAAACGGCTATTCCGCAAGATTCCCACTCAGCGCTTAAAAACTTTTTTAACAGGATCGGCGCTTTCTATTTACTTCCGCATAACAAAGTGCTTATTCTAAGAAAATCAGAATCTAATATAAACGCAGGCCCGGTTATTGAGGCGGTTAACGCTTTAGCCAGAAAGGCAGGCGCTGAATATTCGGTTAATGACGCCGTCCTGAGACGCATTTTACTTTCCAGAACTAAAGTGCTGATCTTGGATGTCGCCCTGGGGAATAAAAGCTTTATTATCCGCTTTCCTTTGGATCAATCCGCTTTGGAACGGCTGCAAAAGCAACAGAAAATATTGTTGCTTCTTCAAACAAAAGGTTTTGCCTTTATTCCGTACCAATGGCAGCTAAAAGAAAAATTGTCCTTTCCATATTTTATTGAAGAAAAGGTACAGGGCGCTGAGAAACAGCAAAAGCGTATCGAAAAAGACAAGCAGGGTGTTTCTGTACTGTACGAACAAATTTTTCAGAATATTAAAGAAATTCATTTAACTTTTGGCCGTCCTTTTGTGATGACCGAACAGGAGTTTAGTAAATATGTAAGCCCGAAAATCGAAATTATAAAAACGCTTCTAGACCAGAATGAAGAAATAAACGGCTATCTTGCCAAACTGCAGAAATATTTTTATGATGAATTTTACGGTAAGAAATTTTTAGCCGGAGTTTGCCACGGAGATTTAAAAATTCAAAACTGTATTTACAATTCCAAAGGGCAGTTAAACGGTTTAATAGACTGGGATATGAGTGAAAGAGACGAGATAACGTTGGTGGATGTAACTTCTCTACTGGCTAATGCTATCCGAACACGTTATTACCCTGATGCATCACTCAGATGGTTCAGTTTAGATATTTCAAAAATTCCTTTAGAGTTTCTTTCAGAATATGAAAAATATTTTAAAAGAACAAAGACGTCCTATTTAGCTCCCTTTCCGGCGCTTATGTTTTACTGGCTCGACCGCACTTGTAAAATGATAAAATATAATTCTAGCGCAAATGAAAACTGGGCGCGGAAAGAGGTTTATCCTGTGCTTAAACGAGGAGATTATTTTTTTAGTCATTGAAATACTCCACTTTAAGTTTTTTGTCCGAAAGTCTGAGAGATTGTAGCATAGTTTATAATTAGGAACCGGGAATTTTATATTCGCTATTTTGTAATAATTAAGGTTTGTTTCTAATGGCGTCCACAAACAGTATCTTTGCTTCTGTGCTTCAAGCGCTCAAAGAGTATCAAATTAAATATTGTCTGTTACGCACCAAAGACGATTCGGCTTTTACGGAAACAGAATTGGATATTTTGATTTGGCCGCAGTACAGAAGGCAGTTTAAGGAAGTTTTGACGCAGCATAATTTTGTGTGCTGGAAAAACAGAAGCTTTCTTAAAAAACAAGTATTTGCCTGTTTCGAAGATGATACGCTGTGGCTTGTAGATGTTCATTATGCTTTTGTCCAGAATGGCATCATCTATCTGGAGTTAGATGGTATTGCTGCGCGTCTGAAAACGGACGGCAACGGATTTTTTGTGCTCTCGGACGAGGATCGCTTGCTGCACTATTTCTACCATAACCTGATTGGGAAGGGGCATTTGCAGCAAAAGCATTTAAAGCCCGTTCAGAGTATTCTGGAAAGTGAATTAGACACGTCCTATCTACAAAAAAAAATCGCCGATAAAACAATCCAGGATATTTTTAACCGTTTCACCAGGAAGCCGACAGTTTTTACTGAAAAAAACGATCAGATCAGCCGGACAGCGACGCTTATCCAAAAGCGCCTGCTGCAAAAGAAGAAGTCAAACTATTTGCGTATGTTGTTTCGGAAATATTTTTCAGGCAGAGTGTATCGTTCAAGAGGCATTCATTTTGCCTTTATGGGCGTGGACGGAGCAGGTAAAAGCTCGGTCATAAATGCGCTGGAGCACAAATTTAAAGGGCTAAAAGGCTTAAAATATAAAGTCGTCTATATGGGACCATGGGGACATTCGCGATCAGCTGTGCATAAATGGGCTTTAAGAAAGCGGCTGACTCTGCCCAGAGATGACGAAGATAAAAAAACAGGTCTTTTAAAAAGCGTCCGGCGTGTTATCAAGGGCTGGATTTATTATGCCAGCGTTTATACAGAGCTCTGGTACCGCTATTTTGAGAAGATACGCCCGGCATTACGCAAGGGGCAAATCGTCTTAAGCGATCGCTATATGTACGATCTCAGGTACATTTATAAAAAGCGACCGGTAGCGGGTTTTGGTTTTATGCGTTATTTTATCTGCCGTTTTTTCCCGAAGCCGGATAAAATCATTTTATTGTATAATGAGCCCGAAGTAATTGTTCGGCGAAAGCCGCAGCTTGAAGAGCGGCAGATACGTTTATATCAGGAGTATTATTTTAAAGCGCTGGGAAAATATGATTATCAGAGTATTATAACGAATGACAGCCCCGGAGATATTGCAGGCAGAGTTTTGAGCGATATTTTGAAATTATATTTGGGACTCAAAACAGGGAATAAGGTGAAGATATAAATGCATAGGTACAGGATGAATCGAACATTTTTACATTTCCGGTTAGTCCGGCTACTGATGGTTTTTTTATTAATAGTATTGTTTATTCAGGCTCAGGCACAAACATATGGCGACATTATCTACGGCGCTAAAGACGATATCGAAAAAGCCAATCAAAGTCAATCTTTTTGGTATGATGGCTATTGGTGGGGCGTGTTCAAGGATTCGGATAATAGATGGGCGGTTTGGAAATTTGATTCAGGCTTATGGTCGATTGAAACCAAAACGGGTATTTACGGCCAGTATAAAGCGGATGTCCATATCAATGAAATAACCGGCAAACTCTATATTATGGTCTCTAGGGGTACGGAAGCATTTACGCGACTCACATACAGCAGCGGCACCTGGACGGAAGACAGTGGGTTTCCTATTGCCCTTGATATGGATGATATTCTGGGAGACGATCCGGCCAGCCTGGCACAAGCCGCCGACGGCGATCTGTTTATATTTTATGAAACCAACGATTCTTTAAAAGATTTATACAGCAGTGACGACGGAGCTACCTGGGCTTCCTACACCATAAAAACCAAGATAGATACGAGTACATTGACGGACGGCATAGGGTTTAGTTATAGCGGACAGGGGCAAATGGGGCTGTTTGTAGGACAGGGAGGCGTCAATAAAAAATTTTATTTCTTCCGGCTGCCCGATACGGCCAGCCCGGCGGATTCAGCCAATTGGATTAATGAAACCTTGCCTTACGATCCTAAATCGGATGATCATGTTAATATTGTGCGGGACAACGCCAATAACTTATATATGATTGGTAAGAACGGCAAAAGCGGTCCCATCTTTTATTTATATAAACGCGATTATAATGCGAACTGGTCATATTATACGTTTGAAGGGGTAAATTCTACTCGACCCGCTCTTTCAATAAATGAAGATAATGACACCTTAATTGTTTGCGCTACCAATGACTATAAAATTGAATATGTGGGTTTGGACAAAGATAACCTGAGAAATGTGGTTCTTTCCGACTGGTTGCCTATCATACAAAATGGTACGGACAATTTTAACAATGTGACGCTTTCCAATCAGATTCTTAGTAATTTAAGCGATGTTCTTGTTTGCGCGGAAAATGTAACACAGGGCAACCTGTGGTATAACCGCATTTACCATCCCGATATATCGCTTCCTGTTTTTTTATCGTCTTTTACTGCGGCAGCCTGCAGCAGCGGAATTCGTTTAACCTGGATTACACAATCGGAGGTAAATAGCGCCTACTTTATTATTGAACGCAGTGAAAACGGCCGGCAATTTTATCCGCTTGCCAATATTTCCAGCGAAGGAAACTCCAGTTCGCAAAGAAACTACACTTTTGTTGATAATAAGGTAGAATTATTGAAAGGGTATTTTTACTGTCTATCCGAACAATCCATTAGCGGTAAAGTTACGATTCTTGGAACTTCTTACGCCATGGCGCCAAGTTTTCCGGTCTCCTTTAAGCTTGAGCAAAATTATCCCAACCCTTTTAATCCCCAAACACACATTAAATATGATGTGGCAAAAACGGGGCCGGTAAATCTATCTGTTTATAATGTGGCCGGGCAGCGTATCCGAACGCTGGTTAATAAAGTGCAGGAACGTGGGAACTACAGGGTAACCTTTTCAGGCGAAGGGTTGGCCAGCGGTGTTTACTTTTATCGCTTACAGACCGGCCGGTTTGTGGAAACACGCAAAATGATTTTAACACGCTAATTTTTTACTTTATCAATTTATACGAAAAAACCTTAATAACAAGGTTATTGGACTAAACGCATTCCGGGGCGAAAAGCCTTCCGTCCTTACAAAAACGACCGTAGGGGCAATCCCCTTGGCAACGGTTGTATTCTTTCCCAGATATCAGATCCGTTTTATTACAATTATGAATCTATTTAAAAATCTATTTTACCAATCCATTGACAAAAGCGGCTTAAATTATTTGGCCAGGAAAAAGAACGCCAACAGTGTGCTGATTTTAACCTACCATCTGATTTTACCCTATTCTGCCAATTTTAAACGCTTTGATTACCGCAACGTAGTTTCGGCTGAATCCTTTGACCGGCAGATCAAATTCATTAAAGCCAATTACGATGTTATTCCCATATCCGAAGCCGTGCAGCTTTTGAACGGACAATGGCAAAAGGGCAATTATGCGGTTATTACCTTTGATGACGGCTTTAAGAATAACTATCTCCACGCCTTTCCTGTTTTAAAAAATAACGGCGTTTCGGCCACGTTTTATGTATGCACCGACTTCATTGATGAGCAAAAGGTATTGTGGACGGAACAAATTACGGCTTTACTTACCTTTACAAAAAGGGAAAAAATTCGATTGATTTTAAACAAGCCTGTAACACTTCATCTGCGCGGTCTTCAGGATGTGGAATGGGCTTCTATTAAAATCAGACGGTATTTAAAAGTTAAACCGGCGGAAGAAAAAAATCGTGTTTTAAGTCAATTACTGGATCAATGTTCGGATGTTACCGATATAATAAACGAAGATGCGGGACGTTATGCCTTTATGAATTGGTCGGAGCTGAATGAAATGGCCGAACACAATATGATCATCGGCGCGCACACGCATACGCATGTGTTGCTGAATATGGTTGATGCGGCAACGTCTCTTAAAGAAATGGAAACATCAAAAAAAATATTGGAAGAAAAATTACAGCGTCCCTGTATTCATTTTAGCTATCCGAATGGCGCCAGAGAAAATTTTACGAATGAGCATATAAAACAATTGAAACAAAGCGGATACCGGTCGGCGGCTACGCAAATAAGCGGATTCAATACGCCCGGTACCGATGTTTATCAGCTTAAACGGATCAACATAACCCGCGATATGAATTTGGTTGTTTTTAAAGCGTATGCGTCGGGCAATTATTCTTTCCGCCAGCCAAAGTTAAGCACAGATTATTAAGGTTTTAATTCATCCCATTTAAATGACAAACAACTCGAAATCAGGGAGCCGGAGCTAAAAGAATTCATTTCCCATATTTAAAGTTCTCAGTTCCCAATTGTACTATGGGAAAATCTTCAGATACCTGCTTAAAACTCAATGCATGTGATTGGTGAATAAAAGAAAAAAATGAAACGTAAAAACAATACAGCTAAAAATGATATGGTCGCAATTGACAGCTCGATTAACGAGTTCGCTCGTCAGTCGAGTCTGGCAGTTAATGACTATGAGATATTGCAAGTCTTCCACCGCCCCTTTTCCATTGTCTATAAAATCCTGATTCATTTTAGCGATGAGTCTGAACGGATATACTACCTTAAATACTACCAGCGCGAAGCAAATAAAAATAAACCGGAGGTGGTGGAAAGGGATTTTAATACCACGCAGTTTTGGAATGATCATTTTAAAGATCATAAAGAATTTAATGTTATTAAACCGGTCTATTACGATAAGCAAAAATTCATCCTTATTTCGGAAGAGAGCAAAGGGCAAAATTTAAGCCAGCTTATTAATACGTACGGCCAGTTTTTCCCTTCGCTAAATGCTCAAAAAAAACTGCTGAATATGCTGGCTCTGGTAGGTAAATGGCTGCGCTATTTTCAGTCTATTCCCATAGAAGGCCAATATGAAGAGCTGGGATTAGATTATTTTCTGGACTATGTGGAGATCCGCTTAACCCGTTTGGTTGATAATAAGAAAGTGGCCTTCGATTCTACGCTAAAAAAACAGGTTATTGCTTTTATTGAACGGCAATGGGCAAAAAAAGCAGATGCTGATCTGCAATATTGTTACATCCACTCGGACCTCAGTTTGTCCAATGTACTGATTTATAAAGATTCCATTACGGTACTGGATTTTAATGAAAAAGAAACAGGATTAATTTACAAGGATTTAACGCGGTTATATCATCAGTTGCATCTATTGTATCATAAACCGGTATATCCACGCCGCTTGATCAAAAATTTAAAAACAGCCTTTTTACGTGGCTACGGTAATGAGGAAATACACAATCATCCTCTATTCAAAATGTATCAAATGATACATATAATTAATCATTTGGGTAAAACGGCACGATATTGGGAGCATGACTTCATAGAGAATATTTACAATCGCTGGATGGTACGAAACACCTTAAAAGAATTACACAAATTGGTTGCAAAACCATGAGTCTTTCGCAAAAAATAAGAAAAATACGGCGTATGTCTTTGCGGGAAATCATCTTCCGTGCCGCCGAACAAATCAGAATTCGTGTGGAACGTAAAACCTATGCGCAAACTTTGAATATGGTAAACAACGCGGAGTTTGATTTTTTCAGCGGCCATACGTTCTTGGATGCCTACAAAAGCGGCAGAATAAAAGAACTACTGACCCAGCCGGGATTTGCCCGGAAGATTTCACCTCTTTTGGACAGCCGCCGTCGGGAGACGTTTCTTAAAGATTATCCTCATGAAACAGCTGAAACCATTCGCAGAGCGGATGCCTTTTTAGAACACCGTTTTTCGTTTTTAGGCGTTTCCTTCCAATTGCCCGACGATATTCCCTGGCAGAGCGATCCGGTTTCTTTGAATCCCTATTCCACCGGGTTTTACCGCGATATCGACATATTTACGAATGATAGCGCCGGTGATGTCAAACATGTCTGGGAAGTCAACCGCTTGCAGTTTTTGATAGAAATTGCCAAAGCCTATTATTTAAGCGGGGATGAAAAATACCGCCAAGAACTGGAGTTTTTCATTTGCGATTGGAATAAGGAAAATCCGTACAAAACCGGCATTGCCTGGGCCAGCGCTTTGGAAGTGGGCGTACGCGTTCTGGCATTAATTTGGACGTTGAATTTTTATCTGGCCGGCCGGCGGCAAGATAAACAGGCGCTGGCGATTTTGTTAAAACTGATTTATCTGCATGGACAGTTTCTTAATGATAATTTGTCCATTTATTTCAGTCCGTACAATCACTTGATCGGCGAAACCGCCGGATTGTTTGCCGCAGGGTATTTATTCCCTGGCTTTAAAGGCGCGGAACAGTGGCAACGTAAGGCGTGGCGAATTTTATCGGAACAAATTTATAAACAATTTCATGCCGACGGCGGCAGCGTGGAACAGGCCACCTTTTATCATCATTTTACGCTGGGCTTTTTTATTCAGGCTGCGGCCTTCCGGAAAGTTAACGGAGATTCCCTTGCGCCGGAGGTCATGCAGGGCATTGAAAAAGCTCTGGAATTTGCCATGATTATGACGCGCCCGGACGGCACGCTGCCCTATATGGGCGATATAGACGACGCGCGGTCTATCTATTTTTCCGATCCCACAAACTGGAATTTTAAATCCTATCAAAGCATCGGTGCAGCTTGGTTTGCACGGCCGGATATGAAATTTGTTGCCGGTAAATTGCATGAAGACGCCTTTTGGCTGTTGACATCTGCCGACAAAGAACAATATGAAGCGTTAGCCGCCCACCCGCCGAAAAAACAAACGATTTTCATGGAACATTCAGGTTATGCCGTTTTTCGAAGCGGATTTGACGCTCGGGCTCATTTCAGCTTTATGGATTGCGGGCCGCTGGCCGACGGCGTGTTCAGCGATGACACATCTTCCGCCGCGCACGGCCATGCAGATTTACTCTCTGTCGAACTGGCTCCTTTTGGCGAATCGCTGTTAATTGATCCCGGATTTTCCAACTATCGCGGCGATTTTAACTGGCACAGCTATTTTCGCAGCACAGCGGCCCATAACACGATTGAAATAGACGGTCAGTCACAGGCCAGACAGGGCGGCATCCTCGTTTGGAGCTATGCGCCGCAATTCAAGGTGCTGCAAAGATTAGAGGACCAACAGGTCAGCGCTGTTTGCGCCGAACATTACGGGTATCGCTGCTTGCCGGATAAACCGGTACACCGCCGCTGTTTTTTATGGGTCGACAGGGCCTTTTGGCTGACTATGGATTGGGTTTTTCCGGCGGAGACGTCTGCAAAACAGGAACATGAGCTTGTCTATTATCTGCACTTTAATGAATTTGTTAATGTGAAAAAAGAAGAGAATATATCCCGCCTGGTAGCGCAGGGACAGAAGGCCGTCTTGCAGATTCTTCCTTTTACCGACGCGGGCGAAGCGGAAATTACATTGCTGAAAGGCGGCCAGCAACCGCGGGAAGGCTGGATTTCGCCCACCTACCGCGCTGTGCGTCCGGCGCCGCTGGCTAAAATCCGCTATAAAACACAATTGCCGGTGGCTTTACTGACTATATTTTTACCCAAAAAATCCATCGGGGAAGAAAGCTGGCATGTTGCCAGAGAGGCGGTGACAGTTAAACTGCATAAAAAAGAAGCTGAATACCGTATTGACTTTGGTGAACGCCAACTGGAAGTGTTCAAAGGCGGCGAGCAATTGTTTTCCATAGAAAAATAGAAGGACGCCCTTGCGAAATCTTAGAGGTTTCGTAAGGTTTTATAGCAAACTAGTAATCTATTTTACCTTTTCTTTCTTTTGCCTTTTCTCTTGCTTTTGTCCCAGGCGATGCCATTGCAAAATTAAACTTTGGCTATTCCGTTTTGGATATGGATTTTTTTTTCATGACCACGGAGCATTTGCGAACACGGAGTTTTTTCTGATTTTTCTTGCTCTTTACCCTAATTATTCCTTTCATCGCTAAAAAAGCAAAAGAAAGAAGCGTCGAAGTATCTTTACTAAACCCTAAAAGTTTAGTAAAGGTTTTAGAAGGGAGTTTTGTTAGAATACAAAGTGTGAGTTCACTCTAAAAAGGTCTCTTACTGTCATTTTTCCACCACGAAGCAAGGCGACGAGAAATCTATTGTTTTTATTGAGGATATAAGATTTCTCATCCCGATGAATCGGGATTCGCCATGAAAGTGGTCCCTGTGGGAAAATAACAAAAACTGGTTTTTAAAGCAGACTCAAGTATTGAGTGTAATATAAACGCGCCAAACATTTATCTAAGGAGATTTATTTTTGTCCGGACGTCAAATAAAGGTACTACAGATTTCTTCGTATCCGCCGCCGCGCGCCGGCTGGGGTATGCGTATTTATTTTTTAAAGCAGGAAATGGAAAAACAAGCCCATATCTGTGAAGTGCTTAATGTAGGTAAAGGCCGCTTTTTAACGGATCGCGATTTTATTCCCGTATTCGGAGCCTTAGACTATATTAAAAAGGTGCTAAAACACCGCTTAAAAGGCTATCTGATTCATATGCATTTAAACGGCGATTCGCCCAAAGGATTTGTACTGACCAGCCTGGCGTTGCTTATTTCAATTTTAACGTTTCGTCGGCCAGTGATTACTTTTCATGCCGGGCCGGTACAAAAATATTTTCCGCAGAGCCGGGCGCCGCAACTGACGCTTTTGTACAAATTCATTTTTACCGTTCCCCGAACCATCATCTGCAATAACGATGCCGTCAAACAAAATATTGTCGGTTACGGTATCAATCCCGATAAAATTGTGCCCATTCAGGCCTTCAGTAAACAGTATCTCGGGTTCGAAAAAATTCCGCTGCCGGAAACAGTGGAAGCCTTTTTCCGGCAACACGATCCGGTTATCGTCAGTTATGTTTTTTTTCGTCCGGAGTTTTTTATTGAAGACATGATTCATGCCGTAGCTAAATTAGTTAAAAAATATCCGAAATTTGGATTAATCATTATGGGTTCCGAGCGGGACTCTGAACCTATTCAGGAACTTATAAAAAAGTTAGGGATAGAAGAATATATTCTATTAGCCGGCGATCAGGATCATGACGCCTTTTTAACGATTATGACGCGTTCCAAACTGTATCTACGGACGCCCTTTAAAGACGGCATCGCCTCTTCCGTTCTGGAAGCGCTCTCTTTGAATGTGCCCGTTGTGGCCTGTGATAACGGCAGCCGGCCGCCAAGTACCGTAACTTATGAAAACCAAAATGTGGATGACATGGTGGAAAAGCTGTCTTATGTTCTGGATAACCACGGCAAGGTGGTGCGCAATATCATTCATCCGGAAATAAAAGATACCATAGTCGACGAAATACGGGTGCTTGGCCAATGAAAATACTGTATCATCACCGCACTCTGGGCGACGGCGCCGAAGGGATTCACATCCAGTCCATTGTAAATCAGTTAAAGAAACAAGGCCACGATGTTAAAGTGGTTTCTCTGGTGGGGGAGCAGACCCGGTTCCGTTCTACCCAGGAAGCTAAAGAATCCAAATGGGACAAAGTGCGTCAACTGATACCGAAGCCCGTGTATGAACTGGCTGAAGTGGCCTACAACATCAAAGGCAAAGCTATGATTCAAAAAGCCATAGATGTTTTTAAACCGGATGTGATTTACGACCGCTATGCCCATTTCAGCTTTTCAGCCCTGTGGGCGGCCAAAAAAAATAAACTTCCTCTGATTCTGGAAGTCAATTCGCCGTACTCCATCCAAAAACGCAAATGGGAGAAAGTTTATTTCCCCAGACTGTCGGAATATGGCGAGCGCAGAATTTTTAACGCCGCTCCTCATATCATTGTGGTCTCCTCTCCCTTAAAAGATATCGTAATGAGTTATGGCGTGCCTGCCGGGCGCATTACTGTGTTGCCCAACGGCACCGATCCCGAGCGCTTTGATCCGCATATCGCCGCTGCGCCGCTGCGCCGGCAGATGGGGCTGGAAGGTAAGATCGTTCTGGGCTTTGTGGGCATCCTGCGCCGCTGGCATAACATCGACCGTCTGATCTCCATTCTGGAAGAAATTAATCTGCCCAAACTGAATGCCGTCATGCTGTTTTTAGGCGATGGTCCCAGCTATCAGGAATTACAGGAGTATAACCGTCAGCACGGTAACGAAGAGTACATCCGTTTTTTGGGGCGCATTCCGCATAATGAAATCCAAACTTATATTGCTATGATGGATATCGCCATCAGCCCGCATGCCACGCCGTATTCTTCGCCCATGAAAATTCTGGAATATATGGCTATGGAAAAGGCGGTGCTGGCTCCGGATATGGCCAACATAGGCGATTTAATTGAACCTGAAAAGACCGGTTTGCTGTTTGAACCGGAAAGCAGAACTGATTTAAAAGAAAAATTACTGAGTTTAATCGCCGACCCGGCGCTGCGTGCCAGGCTGGGGCAGGCTGCCAGGGAAATCGTGCTGCGCGAGTACACCTGGGAAAAGAACGCCCGTAAAACTGTAGAATTGGCGGAACAATTATCGGAGCGTTTTAAAACGTCCTGATTTTTTGGCATTCAAATTGTTAGTAAAGTTATCATTAGTTTGGTAATGCGCTTTTATTTACGGAACTGCCGAAACCCAAAAAACAGTCAGAATAGAAAGCCCCGGCGCTTCAGCGCTGCGGCAATGGTTAAAACAAATCAACAAGCGTTCATTGAGAACCGTTCAAAAATACAGGAAATACTAAAATGCGTAAATATGGGAATCTGTTCACTTTTTTTACACTTTTATGTTTAATTGTTATCGGACAGACTTGGGCCTTCACGCCCCGTCCGGGAAGCCCCATGGCCCTGCATCAGCATCCCCGCTTGCATATTACCCAGTCTACCATTCCTCATTTCAGGGAAGTTATCTCGGCACAATTTCTTGACAAATACCAGGAGTATGTAGATTGGGCTTTTTCGGGTGACGATAATGATTCCCATAATATTTTAAATGAAGCCGGACATGATCCTTTAAGGGCGTTAATGGTGCATCAGGCTTTAATTGCGGCAATTGGCCAGGTTGAAGGTATCAGTTATCCGGGTTCTCTGGATGACTTGGCGCAGCGGGCCATTAACAGTTTAATTCGCCGTCTTAAGGCCGGTGATCGTCTATCGTATGTTGCCCCATTGACTTACGACTGGACCTATAATTTTATGAGTAATGCCCAGCGGCAGCAAATTGCCGATATAGTGCTCAACAGGACGATAACTCATAAAGTGTTTTCTCATACCATTGCTAATCCCGAAATTAAACCGGAACAGATGTTTAGCAGTAAATACTATGAAGGCTGCTATGCCTGGTACATAGCTTTAGCATTTTGGGGCGATGGCCTGATTGATGACGCGGCTGACCGGGCTGTGGATACGTTTAAAGAAGAAATGCTCAATTACGGTTATCTGGATGCAGCTAATTTTGTAGCCGGTAATGAAGGCGGCTGGGCGGAATGGATTGGCTATTCCAGTTGGCATCCGCGTACCCATTTTTTAAATATTGATGGTTGGGATACCGCTACCGGCGAAAACTATATTGCTAATGTGGGTGAAATTAACGGGCATGCTATGGCCACTTATCCAAAATTTATGGTCTATGCAATTGACCCGCATAAATATTTTGATCAACATTATACGTATATTCGTCAGGGCGGTGCGGAAACAACAGATTGTTCTTTTGAACACCGCTCTATGCGTGAGCAAATGTATATTCTGCCACGTATTTTAGATCAGGCCGGATATACCGATATGGCTGGTTTATTGCGTCATGTAATCGATAACTATAGTGTGGAATGGCCTTCTTATGAACATTCCTACATTTATCCGTTCTTAGGAATATATCGCGGAGTAGCGGAAAAGAACGCCTCAGATCTGAACTTGCCTAAATCCATGTGGTCAAAAAATATCGGTCTTTTTCTTGCCCGCACAGGTTTTGACGATCCGGGTGACGGTGTATTTCAGGTATCTGGATCGCATTACCGCTTTGACGGGCATGACGGTGCAGCCGATACGCCCGGTTTTATGTTTGCTAAATTTGGCACCTTGGTTAATACGCGTAATGTGGCGCACCGTGGTTATGGAAATCTGGATGATTATCCCGGAGCGCGGAAATATAATATCGTCTATTTTGAGGGCGATCATACTGTAAGCCGACATACAATGGATACCCCAAGTGAACTTCAAGCGGCGTCGGAAGGACAAGGTGAATATGATCATGGGGGTATTGAACAAGTTACTCAGCGAAATGACCGTTTTTATTATGTACATGAAGATCGCTCGCGCGTTTTGGAAAGCGGCTATACGCACACGCGCGATTTGGTCTGGCTGCCGGGGGGGAATCCGCAAAGCGATTCCGATTTCTTAGTCGTTTATGATCGCACGCATTCTGCAACGAAACCGGAATGGGTTTATCATATTCCCTGGGAACCCTATGTTTCTCATTTTTCAACATCAGAAAATATTACTACCGGTAGCGGAACATCAGACCGCATCGGAAATGCTTATACAGGTCAGGCGGTGGTAGTTAAAGAATTGAATAGCCGCGGTGGCGAGCAAGATAGTGACGGTGGTAAGCAGGATTATGTAGGCAGCGGCGGAGCGCACGGTGTGGCCTTTTGCCGAACGCTCCTGCCGGATCAGGCTCGTGTGGAAGTGACACGTGTAGCCCAGTTCGATGACCAGGTCATAAAGCGGCAACACCACCTGGCCATTAAATCCCATCGCTGGCAGGTTTCGGTTAAAGCAGTACAGAGCCAAAGCGATAACCGCTTTTTACATATTTTTCAGGCGGCTGACGAAAATAATGTTGCGGAAATGACGAATACATCTTTAATGGAAGTGGGCAGCATTTTCCAGGGTGTAAAAATTGAGAATGAACGGAATGGTCTTCCTGCCTATGTGGTTTTATTTAGTAAAAATAATGATGAGATTAGCAGTGCCTTTACATTTACGGTGGATCATCATGGTAGCGTCCGTTTTGTAATTAGCGGACTTAAGCCGTTTACCATTTATGAAATAAAAGAAACTACTGCCCAGGGAACAAATACATTTGAGCAGGGGGCGGAAACCGATCAACAGACCTGGAATTATAAAGACGGCTCACCCAATATAACGCATGGAATTTTATATCTGGAACGTAACTTAAATGGTTTGGCTACCTATATGATCTCTCCTTCCGGCACTCAGGATGTAACACCGCCTTCCAAGCCAAGCGGTCTGCACATGAATCCCAAATGAAAAAATCTATGATCCATTTCTTAGTCACTATCGACACCGAAGAAGAGCGCGAGTGGGGTACGGCGTATGAAGATCATACGCACTATACCGTAAATAATATTGCGTTTTTAAAGCCCCTGCAGGAAGTATTCGACAAATACGGCGTAAAAGCCACCTACCTTATTGATTATCCTGTGGCCATTGATGCGCAGGCTGCTGCCATCTTAAAAAATTTTCAGGATAATCATCAGGCCGAAATCGGCATGCACCTGCATCCCTGGGTTAATCCGCCTTACGAAGAAGAGCGCAGCGTAGCCAATTCATTCCCCGCTAATTTGCCGCCGGAACTGCAATATAAAAAAATGAAGCTGCTTACCGATGTAATCAGTGACGCTGCGGGACAGAGACCGGTAACCTACCGCGCCGGCCGTTACGGTTTTAACGAATCGTCCGTAAACGTGCTGGAAGAGTTGGGCTATCTGGTGGATACCAGCGTGGTTCCTTTCCGTGAAGGGAAGCAGGCTTTTGAGCCGACCTTTGGCTGGCTGCCAAATGCCGAACCGTATTTTCTAAATCCTGATAATATTAAGGAAGCGGGCAACTCTAAACTGTTGGAAGTGCCTTTAACCGTGGGCTTCAGTAAAAGAGTACCACGGTTATTAGCCAAACATTACACCGGTCTGCCCAATATCGGTTTGCGCCGCATCCTGAAAAAAGCGTTTGATGTTGATCTTTACTGGCTGCGGCCTTCCTATGCCAATCTCCGCCAGATGATACAGCTCAGCGAAACGCAGATTGCAGCCGGAGCGACTTATCTGAATATGATGTTTCATTCCAACGAGTTAATGCCCGGCGGTTCCAAATATAATACAACTCAGGAAGATGTGGAACGATATTTAACGCGTTTGGATGACTATTTTTCGTATTTGATTTCAGCTCATAAAATTAAATTTCTTCGTCTTAAGGATATGTATCCCGGCTAAAAATAATATTTCACAATCAAGAAATACCTTCAGAATTGTCCGCGTTTGAGAAGTATAGGCAAAAAATATCCTATTAAAAACAAATTCAAGAAAAGAAAAATTAATGAACCATAAAGAACCGCTCCTGCTGGCTAATTTAATGATTGCCCGCTGTTTCACATTAGCAAAAATTCCCTTCATCGGCGTTACCTCACGGGGCGACAAGCGTTTGTTCTATACAAAATATTGTCAAAAAGGCTACCAGCTTGCCAGCCCGGAAAAACAAAGCGACCTGTTTTTTAAACAGCTACAAGAACTGGTTAACGAGATAGGCAGCGGGCGTCCGTTCTTTTGCAGCAATGACGGGCATCTGGATATTTTACTTAAGCACTGGGACGAAATGCAACAAATGTTTCGTCTGGTGACGGTAGAGAAGGATATTCTGCAAAAGATTTTGAACAAGGACTTATTTATTCCTTATGCCGAAGAATATAATCTGCCTATTCCGTTTACCTATTCGATGGAACAACTGTCAACGGCCCCTTCCCCGTCTTTCCCTGTAATTATTAAGCCTAAGGTTCGCTTAAATTGGTTCGATTCGCATACGGTTTCCAGCCAGGGCGGAAGAAGCTACAAGGGACTGCTGGCAAAGGACGAGCAGGAGTTAGAAAAATTTAAAGCATCGCTGGCAAAAGAAAATATTGAATATGTGGTACAACAATTCATCCCGGGACCCGAATCCAATATTGTAAGCTTCCATAGTTTTTACACGGAAGATTCCCGGCCGCTGGGATATTTTGTCGGCCGTAAAATCCGTACTTATCCTACCGATTACGGCCAGAGCTGCGCTTTAACCCTGGTTAACGATGATTATGTGGTGCAAGAAAGTTTAAAAATCTTAGAACGCATAAAATTTAAAGGCCCCATAAAAATTGATTATAAAATCGATCAGGATACAGGCCGCTATTATCTGCTGGAGTTGAATCCCACACGCTATAATATTTGGCATTATCTCGGCGCGCGGGGCGGCGTAAATTTGCCGGCGTTAGCTTATCGTTATATGACTCAGCCTTCTGCAAAAATTTCTTTGAGCAATAAATGGCAAACCAATATTCGCTGGTTTAATGTGGTCAATGATTTTCAAGCCTTCAGGGATTTACACAGAAACGGTAAACTTTCGTGGCGGGAATGGCTGCAATCGTACCGTGGCAAACGCATCTACCAAACCCTGGCCTTTGATGACCTGCGGCCGGTTTTTTACGGAATCTACCGCACTCTGGGCGGTTTGCTGCGGCGGAGCAAACATATTTTTAAATGAAAACAATTATCTTTTCCGATTTACACGCCAACCTGTTCGGGCTGAATAAAATAATTGATTTTGCCCGGGCCGGACAAATCGACCGCATGTACTGTTTAGGCGATATTGTTGGCTACCACAGTTACCCCTCTGAGTGCGTTCGGACATTACAGGCACATTCTATCCCGACGATAAAAGGCAACCATGAAGCGTTGCTGCTCGGTGAAATTGATGGATTTGATAAGATTTCTGTGCGCGCCAAACATTCTTTAACGTATACACGCAGCTTACTAAAGCCGGAAGAAATCAGCTACCTGACACAGCTACCTTTTTCTTTGGCGGTGAACAGCCAAATACATCTGGTGCATGCCAATTATGATAATTTAACGCAAACCGTAAACACTGCAGAAAAAGCCAGAAAAGTGTTTGAATATACTATTCAACATCATATTCATCTTACTTTTTTAGGCCATACGCATCGCCCCGGCGGATATATGACGGATAAGACTATGCAGGAAGTTATTCCTGTAACTTTCCGGCAGCCCCTCTTCCTTCGTGATGATAAATATTATATAATCAACCCCGGTTCCGCCGGCGAATCGCGGCATAACCTGCCGCTGAGTTTTGTGGTATTTGATGATGAAGAAAAGACTATCCGGCTTGAGATTATCCACCTTTCTGCCCGTGAAATCAATACGCTAAAACAGCACAACCGGGAAAAATTCGGCCCTTTGAGCGCAACGCAAAAATTAGCGCAGGCCAAGGAAAAACTGGGGCATTTTTATTATGCCATGCAGAAGAAAATGACAAAGTAAATAATGCAAAATAAAGGTACTGTTTTACTGACCGGCGCGTCCGGATTTATCGGCAGCCATTTGGCCGGGGTCTTATTGCAGGAAGGCTATAGCGTTTACGCGCCGCTGCGTGCGGAGTCTTTTGACAAAACAAACGTTTTGTGCAGTTATGAAAACTTTCATCCCCTAAAGGGTTTATTTTACGATTCCGCTGTGTTAAACGATGTTACGGAGACCATCGATTTCGTCCTGCATCTGGCGGCTATTCGCGGAGGCGGGCGCGCCGACGAAGCAACTTATCAGCAGGTGAATGTGCAGGGCACACAAATATTGATCGACTTTGCCCGCCGCCATGAAGTTAACGGGTTTTTGTACCTGAGTACGGTTGGCGTTATGGGAACCATTCCCCAAAAGACGCCGGCGTCGGAACTGAGCCCTGTGCAGGCGGACGGGTTGTATCATCTAAGCAAATGGCAGGGGGAACAGGCGCTGCGCAGGACTGCCGGCGAGATACCCTATGTTATTTTACGTCCGACCATTACCTACGGAACAGAAGACGACGGTTTTATCCCCAAACTGCGCCAATTAATTCGCAGCGGAAGAATGGTTATTCCCGGAGCGCCTGTCATGATGCATCTGCTTTCGGTTGAAGCGCTGTGCCGTTTGATTAAAAGCATTCTGCAAAAAAAACAATTCAACGGGAAAAGTTACATAATCGCCGACAAAGAACCCGTTCATCTTCAAAGCGTAGCCGAACTAATCGCCCGTTCCGGCGGAAAATATTTTTCTATTCCTAAAGCCGTTTTCAGAGCGGCCGATATACTGTTGGCTGGACTGCGCCAACAAGCGCTGCGCACCAGCATTCAATTAATCAGCCGCGACTGGACTTATGACGTCAGCTCCGCTATTCAGGAATTGCACTATGAACCGCGGGATACGTTAACGGAACTGCAACGACTAATGGAAGAATATGACAATCAAAACGACTGATTCGCAAAAGGCCTCTTCTTTCTTAAGTATTTTAGATACCTGGCTGTCATACTTTGACAACTGGGACGAAGGACTGGGTACCACCTATGAGCGCGTAATTCTGCAGCGCTATTTTGAGGAATTAAAAAAGCGGTACGCGGTGCAATCGGTATTGGAAGCGCCCAGCTTCGGTATGACCGGTATTTCCGGCATCAACAGCCTGTGGTGGGCGGCGCAGGGCGTCATGCCAACGGTAGTGGATGATAACGAACAGCGCATCGCTAAATCACAACAGGTGTGGGGCTCTATTCCGCTGCCGGTGAAATTTATTCAACATAGTCCCAACGAAACACTGCCGTTTGCGGACGAAAGTTTCGATTTAAGCTGGAATTTCGCCAGTCTGTGGTTCGTCAAAGACGTAAAACAGTTTGCGTCCGAATTAATGCGCGTAACACGCAAAGTGATCTTTATCTGCGTGCCCAACAGCAACGGCGTCGGCTACAAGCTGCGTTATTTAATGGATAAAAACCGGCCGGAAAATTTCTATCCTCAAAATATTTTACCCCAATCTTTTGTGCCTTATTTTACGGAAGGCAATTATAAGCTGTTGCGCAAAGGCTATCTGGATATTCCGCCCTGGCCGGATATCGCCATGAAAAAGGAAGACATGCTGCGTAAGGCGGGGCTGGGATTTTTAGTCAAAAAAAAAGAAGCACGGCAGCAAAACAACGCCCGTACCTGCATTGTGGATTACTTTAACGGCAGCCGGCCGCAATTAGCAAAAGAAATTCTTAAATATAGTTTTCTGGAAAACGCTCCTTTCCCTGTTAAACAGCTCTGGGGGCATCACCGCTATTTTATTTTTGAGAAGCTGTAAATGGTATCGGTTATTATTCCTTCTTACAATTCGGAAAAGACCATCGCCGCTTGCCTGAAAGCGCTGCAAAGCCAGACATACAGCGGCGAGTACGAAATTATTTTAGTAGACAGTTCCCAGGACCGCACGCCGCAAATTGTCCGGGAGAATTTCCCCGATGTGCGCTTTTTCCATTTCCCGCAAAAAACGGATCCCGGCACAGCGCGCAATTACGGGCTGAAAAACTCCAGCGGCGACCCGGTACTATTCATTGATTCCGATTGTCTGGCCGAGAAGGATTGGATTGAGCGCATGGTGGAGACCCATCAAAAGAAAGAGCACATGGCGGTGGGCGGCGCGGTGTTAAACGGCAACGATCCCAAAAACCAGGTGGCCTGGGCCGGTTATTTTGCCGAATTTCGCGAGTTTCTGCCGGAATATCCCAAACATACGGCGGCGCACATTCCTACCTGCAATATTTCCTACAAACGTACAATTTTCGAACGGATTGAGCCCTTTCATCCGCGCTACTATCCGCAGGAAGATTTGGAATTCAATTATCGTTTGCGGCAGGCCGGTTACTCCATTCTTTTTAATCCGCAAATCAAAATCAGACACAATCATCGTACGCGCTTGAAATCATTTTATGGGCATCAGCATCGCGTGGGGCAGATTACCTCGCGCATGTTAAGAATTTTACCGCTGGAAGGCAGCACGCTGGCGCGCAACCGCTGGCTGGCCGTATTGAGTTTTCCGGTGTTGCCGCTGGTTAAATTTGCCCGCACGATGTTAATCTTTATGCAAAAACAACCGCGCACGTTGCTGGGTAATCCCCTGGCTGTCCTAATATTTTTTACGGGACTTTTCCCCTGGATGGTTGGCTTTTTGCAGGGCGTCCTGGCTAAAAACATAAGCGAAGCGGAGGCTCTTTGAAACCGCTAATCATAATTCCTACACTGAATGAAATTGACAATATCGCCCAGTTGTTAAACGATATTCTGAAACAGGAATATGAGGCCGACATACTGGTAGTGGACGCCATGTCCGAAGACGGTACGCCGGAAATTGTCAAAAAAATCGGCGAGAAGCATCCGCAGGTTCATCTGCTCGCGCAAGAAGAACGGGGTAACTTTGGCGGCGCGGTGCGCATGGGGTTTGAGCATGCTTTACAGCATCAGTACGATCCGGTGATTACCATGGATGGCGACCGCGCCCAGAATCCCGCTCATGTTCAGAGATTCTTGGATTTATGTGATCGGTACGATATGATCATCGGCAGCCGTTATGTGGATGGTGTGCGCGTGGAGGGGTGGCGTTTCCGCAAACTGTTGATTAGTAAGCTGGCTAACATGTACATCTCCTATGTGATGGTTAAACCCATCTGGGATTTTACATCGGGATTCCGTTGTTACCGGCACTCTTTTCTGAAAAAAATTGATTTAAACGACCTGCCAGCGGCTGCTTATATTTTTCAGATTCAGATGATTTATTTGGCTTACGGACACCGCTGCCGGGTAAAGGAAATTCCCACATTGTTTCGCGGCAAGCTTGATGCGCCCTCTAAAGTGAGCAATCATACCTGGTGGAAAACGCTGTTTTATGTACTGAAATACCGTGCGCCATTTTTGGAAATTCTGCGTCATCTGGCCTATCTGAAAAAAGAGTACGAACGTTTTGTTGAAGAATACGAAGAATTGCTGGGACCGCCGTCCTTAAAAAATGAAGGCCGGTTCGAAGTAAAACAGCGCTATTCGGTTAGTGTGGGCATCATGGCCTATAATGAGGAGCAAATCATCGGCAAATGCATCGAAGCCATCCAGAATCAGCAAATGACGCATGGAACCATCGAGGAGATAATCGTAATCTCTTCCGGCTCCACGGACGGTACAGATGAACTGGTGTGTGCGATGGCGCAAAACGATGCGCGCATTCGCCTGATTACCCAGCCTTCGCGCCGCGGCAAGGCTAATGCCATCAACGAATTTTTAAGTGTGGTCTCGGGCGATATTGTGGTTATTGAGAGCGCCGATACGGTAACCGAATCCAATACGGTAGAAGAAATGGTGCGTTTCTTTTTAGATGAAGAAGTGGGCATGGTCGGCGCCCATCCCATGCCGGTCAACGACCGTAAAACGTTTGTGGGCTACTGTGTACATCGTCTGTGGGAATTGCACCATCTGATGGCTTTGCAAACGCCAAAATGCGGCGAAATGATTGCCTTTCGAAATATTTTGAGGCATATTCCCAACTATACGGCGGTGGATGAGGCTACCATCGAATCCATTATTCACGAAGTGGGACTGGAACTGCGTTATGCCGCACAGGCCATTGTTCATAACAAAGGTCCGGAAACATTGGGTGATTTTATCAAGCAGCGGCGGCGTATCGCTTCCGGACATCGTCATTTGCGGGCAACCATGGGCTATGTAGTAGCCTCGGCTGATAAAGGAAACATTTTGAAAAACATCCGGCGCACGCAGCGCTGGAATCCCAAAGAGATTTTTTATATGACCTTGCTGATGATAATTGAAATGTACGCCCGGGTGATGGGTATGCTGGACTTTTATTTAAAAGATAAAAACCCCTTTATCTGGGATATTTCACTGACCACTAAAAAGATGTAAGAAAATATCTTAATGAAACGTTCGAAGTTTCGTAAAGTTCTTTACAACCGAAATACGAAAAAGCGATATGAGTTTTTACTGATTTCCATGGCGATTTAAAAGATATTTCGCTATTTTACTCTTTCTCTCACTCTTAACCTTACTCATACTCTTCAGATTATTCCAAAGTGGAGCAAGAGAAAGAGTAAGAGCAAGAAAATTAGGGGGAGAATATGTTTGGCAGATTGTTGATAACGCATGTTCTATAGAATTCTTGCAGATGCGGTGCTCATCTTGCATTTGGCGTTTATTCTCTTTGTCCTTTTCGGCGGATTGCTGACGCTGAAGAACATAAGATGGGGCTTTGCGCATCTTCCTGCCGCCTTGTGGGGCGTATTGATTGAGTTCACCGGCTGGATTTGTCCGCTCACCCCGCTGGAAAACTGGCTGCGATTACGCGCCGGCAGCGGCGTTTATCATGAAGGATTTATCGGCCACTATCTGTTGCCGATCATTTATCCCGCAGGTTTAACGCCAAAGGTACAAATGGTTTTGGGCAGTGTGGTTTTGCTGATTAACGCTCTGGTTTACTCCACGGCTGTTTATCTGAATCACAGGCGTAGCATGTTTAAAGCAAGGAATGATAGAAAAAATAGTTTGTAACGATTAGCTGTTAGCGTTTAGACGATTAAAGCTTACCTGCTTAACGCTTTACTATTTTCCGGTTTCTGTTTTCTTACTGCCAGCTACTTAACATTTACTACTTAATACTTCAGTCTTGACAAAATCATGAATAAAAAACTATATCTTATCATAGCCGTGGGTTTTTTACTGCGTTTGTACTTTGTTGTGTCTTCGCACTACATTTCACCGGACGGGACGCAGTATGTCAGCCTTGGTTACAATTTGTGGCATCATGGCGCCTATGTCAGCAACGGCAGCCAGTTCCCGGATATCATTCAGCCTCCGTTGTATCCGGCGCTCAGCGGAATTTTTACGCTGTTTTTTACTCCGGAGCTGGCCGGTAAAGTAGCTTCGTTATTCTTTGGTTTATTGCTGATTATGGCGGTTTACCATTTTGGCATGTATCTTAAACTACCTTTACCCGTTGTTCTGGGGAGCGCCTGGATCACTGCGCTGCACCCGGCGTTAGTTGCCGTATCCACACAGGCGGTAACAGAATCGTTGTATCTGCTACTGCTTTTTTACGGCATTGCTTATGGCTGGCAAGTATTTCGTCAGCCCGATAAAGTAAAAGCCGCAGCGCTTGGCTGTGTATGGCTGCTGGCTTTTTTAACGCGCCCGGAAGGGCTATTTTTTTTTATAGTCCATTTAATTTTAGGCTTAGCGCTGGTTTTTAGGCACAAATTACGCTGGATGCATATAGTGAGTTTTGTGCTTCCTTTTTTTGCCGGAAGCCTTTTGTATGGTGCGATAGCATCGGGTGAAGTGGGGCATTTTACGCTTTCCCCTAAGCTGAGTTATATTCGCGTACAGGCCCGGATGGCTCGTTTTGTCAAAAGTCATCCGCCGTCCGCAAACTTGGCGCTATCTAAAGATGCCCGTGATGATCTTTTTAAGTTTGCCTTATCTAAAGACAAAACACAGTTGATGGTCGACGAAATATTTTTTCATCCTGAAAAAGCGGCACAGTTGCAAAGAAAGGGGGACGCGCCGGGTCGGTGGAGTGTGGGGCGTATTGTGCAGGCGCTGGCGGCGCATGTTTTTATAAATATTCGATTAACGCTTTCCAAATTAATACATGGCATGACCTTCCCGTTAATCTATTTACTACTACTTTTAGCTGGCTTAATCGGCTGGCGCAATAAGCGGCGGGATATGCTTGTTTACGCCGTAATTATGGCCTTTCCCGTTTTTAGCTTTTTGATCAGCCATGTAGAAGAACGTTTCTTGTACGGTTTGATTTTACTGACGGTTTTGCCGATGGGAAACGGATTGGCAAAAATCAGCGAATCACCGCTTTTTACAAAACGTGCTGGCGCTGGCGGCGGTTTAGAGAGCATAAAAAGCGCTTTACTTCCGATTGTTTTACTGCTTATCTTTACGCTGCCCGGCTATCGGGATTTGGTCCAAAAGATGCAAGCTAAAACGTATTACCATCAGGCCGGGCAGATCATCAAAGAGGAAATACCGGCTCGGGCGAAGATAGCCGCGACTAAGCCGCAGGCGGTATTTTTTGCCGGTAAAATTTTTACAGTTTATCCTTTTGCATCTTTAGGCGACCTTTTGGTATATTTGAAACACAATAAGGTGCGCTATCTTTTGCTGGAAGATAAAGATTTTAAAATCCGGCCCGATGTACCGCAGTTGTTGGCTCAAAACAAAAGAGTAAGGTTGTTAAAGAAAATTAACGTTTCATCCCATCGATTTTACCTGTTATTTGTTGAAGAAGGAGAGTTATAATATGCAGCAACGTTTGCTTCAAATCAGAAATATGGTTGATCAAAAGATTGAAGATACCTTAAGAAATGACAATCCCTTGATAGATGCTTTATATAAATCGGCTGTCTATTCGGCTGCCGGCGGAAAGCGCGTTCGCGCCCAACTACACTATCTGGTAGGCCGCCTGTTTGATGTGCCGGAAAATAAAATGCTGCGATCCGCCTGTGCTATTGAACTGGTTCATGCGGCTTCTTTGATCATGGATGATTTACCCTATATGAAAGATTCGCAGCTGCGCCGCGGTAAGCCGGCCAACCACGTAGTGTTTGGGCAGGATGTGGCTTTGCTGGCCAGTATCGGCTTGATTTCGAAGGCGCTAGAATTAGTGCTGTCGGATGAAAACCTTTCAGAAGCGGAAAAAAATCAGCTCGTCGCCACGCTCAGCGCATCCTTTGGATTTGACGGGCTGGCGGCCGGACAATTTGTTGATCTGAAACTAAAACATAAAAACGTAGATTTTGAAATTCTCAAATTTATCAACAATAAAAAGACGACGGCGCTTTTTTTAGCTGCTGCCAAAGCGGGCGCATTTTTAGGCGGCGCTGACGCCGCAAAGATGGCTGCCATCGAAGAATTCTCCGCTAATATTGGCTTTACCTTTCAAATAGTCAATGAGTTACTGGAGTCCAATAACCGGGATACGCTGGTCGGTAAGGAAAGCGAGCATGAAAAGATGAATTTTGTTAAACTGGTTGGCGAGGATAAAGCGCGCGAATATCTAAAATCCTATCACGATGCCGCGCAGGAAAATCTTAAGATATTTGGGGCGGCAGCGGATGAATTAAAAGCGTTTATCAATTATCTGGTTGAACTGGCCGTTTAAAAATGACAATTACGGAAAGAAAAACTAAATATCAGATATCAAAAAAGAGAAATTACCCCGAAGGGGCGTTCCGAAGGAGTCCTGTGGACCTTTGGCGGTAGATAGTAAAGCGTTAAGCGGTCATCGTATTTCCCTTATTTAACGCACAACGCTTAAGCAAAATAAACCGCCGATAACTGACAACACAAATAAATTTTCCGGGTCATATACATAGAAGCAATTATTCTCCCATAATGCCAAAATATTCCATATTAAAACATAGCCTGTTCAGGGCGATTTTGTTCTTAATGTTTCCCCTTTTTTTGGCGGCACAGATTGCCCGGTTTGATGATTTTAGCGGAGCGGAGTCCTGGTGGCAGTTCCACCGCGACGGTACGGCCGCTGATGATTCCGAATCGTTGAAGATTGAAAATGGCTATCTTGTTTTGAAGCTGGCCAATCCCTCCTCCCATTGCGAATGCAATGTGGGGATCTCCGACCCGCAGAATATATACGGCAAAAATATTGATTACCTTTCATTTGAAGCGCGCATCAAAATTTTAACGCCCATGAAACCCGGCAGCCGCGGCTGGGGGTTCTGGAAAGCGGCTAAAGGCGGCCGCGCCAGCAGTCTGGCCTGGTTTATGCAGCAGTTTGATGCACAGTATTCCGCTTTTTCGTGGAGTCGAATGGGCGTGATTTCCCGCCGAAAAGCGGCTTTCCGCGATTTGAATCTTCAGCAAAATGAATGGCATGTATATGGCGTGGAACGCGACCTCACAGCTAAAACCACGCGCTTTTTTATCGACGGAGAACAAGTTTACTCTACGCCGGGCCTGGCGCCCGCCGAGCGCATGTCTTTTCATTTATGGGTCGATAATCAGGTATATAGCCGTAAAAAAGGTGTTTTACGTCAACAGTGGGCGGGCCTCAGCAGCCTGTTGGTGGATTATGTAAAAATAGAAGATAAACGGCCGGCGCCATTTATCGATAATCTTCCCGAACCGGTCGTATTTTTTGAACGGCTTCACCTGTTTCAGCAAAGCAAACCCAGAAGCTACCATTTTGAAGCCAACGGCGATACGGTTTACGTTCTGGCTGCAGCGCGGGCGGAATATAACCATCCGTTTGCTGTTTCTGATGAACTAACCTTAAACTGGAACGGTTCCCGCGCTGTCTGGTCGGGTGATAGTTTGCGCGGCGCCTCGAAATGTGTGTTGCTAAAAAGCGCAATCAAACAAAATTCGCAGACCTTGGATCTTTTTGTCCGGGAGACACCCGTACTTTCCTATCTGGCTGCGTTAAGCTATCCTGAGTTACATTTACTAATGGATTTAAAGGGAAACGTTCTAAACGCAGCAACCTCTTCTACTTTCGAGTTTAATACAAGGCATAAAAAATTGTTGTTATGCCTGGCGCTGAATAAAGCGGTTATTCCCCGGGACATTTCCCTTACCTTAGACGGCCAAAACTTTAACGACGAATTACGCCGGCAATTGGCAAATGATGATGTTCCGGGCATAAGCCGACTACTCTTTGTAAAAACCGACCTGCAGCAGGGAAAGCACCGATTGCAACTGCCGCCGCACAGTTCCCAATGGCTGGAGCGTGTGATTCTCTTTTTTAGGCCGTAAAATTTAATTTAAGCCACATTTGTGCTAAAAAACCGTCTGTACCCGATTTATAAGTGATTTAACTCACCATAAAACGCCAAACAATCCGTGATATTAGAAAAAGTATGATAGATCAACTTAAAAAATATTTTGGCTGGCGCAACTGGGCGGTGGTCAGATACAACGCGTTCTTTGAAAACATTTTTGTGGTTTTCTATATTGTCCTATGCAGCGGCGGCGATGAGTGGGGCTGGCTTATGCGGATTTTGCTGTTTGCGTTGCTGAGTGTAAGCGCCACCACTTATGGCTATCTGGTGAACGATCTTGCCGACATCGAGCTGGATAAAGAGCACGGCAAAATTAACACCTTTGCCGGTGATTCCAGGGCAAAAGCGGTCGGCGTTGTGTTTTCCGTTTTATTGTTAACGCTTTTGTTGGCGGCGCCTTTTTTCTCCTCAGCGGTTTTTGTAGTCATTTTTTTATTATGGCTGATTCTGAGCAGCGCTTACAGTCTGCCGCCGTTTCGTTTAAAAGAGAAAGGCGCTTTGGGACTGATCGTAGTGGTGTTTGCCCAACGCTTACTGCCGGTGCTGTTGGTTTTTGCCGCGTTTCACTTTACAAATATTTACGAAATTATGCTGTTAGCTGCTTATGTCCTGTTTCGCGGTTTGTCTTCGGACGTCAATCATCAAGTGGAAGACTACCGTAACGATATGGCAACGACTACTAACACGTTTGCCGTAGAGCAAGGCATTAGAAAAGCGCAAAGAGTTTTACGGTTTACTTTGGAAGCGGAAAAATTTTTGCTATTGATTATTTTAATCTATTTTGTTCTCATACTGCGCAATATAGCGGCGTATCAGTATGGGCTGCTTCTGCTGCTAATCGCTCCCTATATCGTTTTGTTAGCGGTTAGTTATGTTGTCATCCTCAAAAGCAAAGAAACCGTGGACGTCAATCCTTTTAAAGGGGAAGAGCGTAATCTGTTTCAGTTTTTGCATCATGCCTATCCGTCTGTTTTATTGGCGCTTGGCTTAAACTTTATTGTGGCTTTGCACAGACCGTCATTTTTTATATTGCTGTTGCTGCTGGTCTGGTATCGCGGTCTGTTTAAAGTGGCAACACTTAATAATAGTTTTGTATTTCAATCATTTAAAAGATTGATTAGCAGGAGTTAGAGAAGATGAAAAAATATTTTGCATTTGTCTTCATAATAATGTTTTTTATTATACGACTGCATGCCCAGGTCTACATTATTCCCGATTTGGAACGGGATGATTACAAAAATTTAAAATCTTGGTGGTCGGTAAATATCTGGGGGCTCGCTCATACATATGACGTGCCTAACGGATATTTTATCGCCAATCTAAATAATCCCAATAATGGCGATCCGGGAGGTCCTTTGCCGGAATCCACCGAAGGGATGGAAAATATTGGTTTCAGTACCGCTAACATGAATATGATTTACGGCAAAGACGATACCATTGACGCGCGCATTCGCGTGCGTACGCTCAACGTTTTGCCGCCCGGCAGCCGCGGCTGGGGGTTGTGGCATTCGGAACCGATGCCCATTACTATCAATCAGGAAACGTGGTATATTGAGCAAAAAGCGGATGAAACCATGTATGATTGGGCGCCCACGGAAACCTGGTGGCGGGGACGGATTACCAGAGGCTTAAGTAATGAAGTGAAAGCCGAGCTGAGTTTTTCCAATCAGGATTGGCACTATTACCGCATCTACCGCGTAGGGCGCAGCTACTATGAATTATATGTGGATGATGATCCCACGCCGGTGGTACATGCCGAACCTTCGGATTTAGGGGGGATTTTAAATGAAGATTACGGCTTTAATTGCTGGAATGATAATCTGGTTTATCATTGGACAACAAATGCTTCTTCCGGAAATGATACCGTTGAGGTCTATTACAACGGTTGGTTGGGAACCAGCGCCTTTGTGGTTGATTTTGTGGAAATTCGCAGCGGTCATTATAATCCTTCTTACTACGTTGCGCCGAATAATATTATCCGTTTGCGCCAGGTGCCCAATGAAATTGATAACGGCGTCAGCGACGGTTTGTGGAAAGGTCCCTATTCGTTTGATGTAAGCGGCGGGCCGGTTGTTATTTTATCCACGGCCAAGGCCGAAGAACTGGACGGTTACGGTGACGACGATGATTTAAAGATGGTGCTGGATGATAAAGACTTCGGCTACAATACGGCGCGTAGTTGGGACGGCGATACGGATCAGGGAACGCCCAAATGCATTATAATTGACACAACCTTGGCTCCCGGAACACATACGCTGGCCTATTACAGCGAAGCCACGCCTATTCTTTACGACGCCACAGTGTTAAATGCTTCCAACGGCGAGATTGCTTTAAATCAGATTGTAAATGAAAGCGCGCCCGAAGGCAGCGATAATTTCTTGTGGAAAACGTACCAGTTCGCCTGCGACTCCGGACAGGTGGCTATTTATATCAGCGGTAACGCCGATGAAGAGCCGGGCTGGAATCATCGTAATAACCCTGATCCGGACGGCGTTATTGCTGATATTGACAGTACGGACGATGATGAATTGCGCATCGAATTGGATGATATCGATTACGGTTGGGGATCCGACAGCTCTTTTTTAGGCAACTCCATGTTCGGCGACAGCAAAACGATTTTAATCACTCAAACCGTGGCCAAAGGTACCCATCAGTTAAAGCTATATGCCAATGAAACGCCTACGGTGTACCGCGTGTTGGTTTATGTGGAAAACAAGCAAGACCCTTCGGCAATAGATGCGTCAGGCACAATCGTACGGGACTTTTCTCTGCAACAAAATTATCCGAACCCATTCAATCCCGTCACAACAATACGATATACGGTAGCGACGTCCGCTCAAGTGGAATTAGCAGTTTACAATGCCTTAGGACAAAAAGTTCAAGACCTGGTAAATGAACGCCAACAGTCCGGCGCCTACCATGCAATCTTCGACGGAAGGGATTTGCCAACGGGAGAATATTTTTACCGCCTGCAGGCAAAATCCTCCGATAAAAACTTTATGCAGGTGAAAAAGATGCTGCTGATAAAATAGCGGCTCTCAAAGATAGAAATATTTACAGTAAAAACGTTGTTTTACTGTAAACGGATCGATTCAATTTTAATGAACAGAAATTCAATGCGCTCAATCATGGCCCTTAACACATATATAATTGCCTTTCTTTTACTTACTGTGCCTCTGTGGGCGCAAGTATATATTGTTCCTGATTTGGAACGCGATGATTTTAAGAATTTAAAAAGCTGGTGGTCGGTCAACTATTCGCCGCCGTCCGGCTATAATCATTCCATGACTTTTAACAACGGCTATCTTAAGGCCAATCTGGTGGAACCCTTGAATGGCGGGATTGGCGGTCCTTTGCAGCCCGATATGATCGGTATGGAAAATGTGGGAATCAGCACCGCCAGCTTAAGCCCCATCTACGACAAACATCAACGGTTAGATTTAACCATTCGCGTTAAAACTCTGAATGTCCTGCCGGTGGGCAGCCGCGGCTGGGGCTTCTGGAAATCGGAAGGTATTCCCATAACTATAAATCAGGCTACCTGGTTTATGGAACAACATGCCAACCCCGATTCTTCCTGGGCGCCGCAGGAAACCTGGTGGCAGGCGCGTACGCTGGACGGCGTGGATAATACATACGATTTTTCCACGGATATCAGCACCTATGATAATCAGCTATGGCATGTTTACAAGGTGCGTCGTTACAGCGAGTCGGCGATAGACGGTTATTACGAACACTATATTGACGGAACACTGATTCAACGCATCGTGCCGTCTGATTTTCCTGATGGTTCAATCATCAATGAAGATTTTACCTTTAACTGCTGGAATGATAATCTGGTGTACCAGTTCATCGAAGGGGGCATTAGTCCCGATTCCATTGCCGTAACGTATAACGGTTGGCTGGGTACAAGCAGTTTTGTTGTGGATTTTATCGAAATCCGCAAAAACGGTTATGATCCCAGTTACAGCGTTACGCCCACCGGCAGCGGCGATGTGCGCCGCTTGCGTGAATATCCCGATGAAATTGACGACGGCATCAGCAATGGCCTGTGGAAATCCTATCCTTTTGATCTGTATGCCGAGAAGGCGGTGATCATAGCTACAGCCAAGGCCGAGGAATATGACGGTTACGATAACGATGATGATCTGAAATTAGTAATTGATAGCCATGACTATGGGTTCAATTCGGCCAAAAGCTGGGATGGCCTGTCCGACCAGAGTATGCCTAAGACTATTGTTATCGATACAACCATGCCAACCGGTAGTCATCAAATTGATTTTTACAGCGAAGTTACGCCTATTTTGTACGACGCCAATGTCCTGTCTTCAACCGACGGCATACTTGTGCTGGATACCTTGGTTAATGCTTCGGCGCCGTCGGGGAGCGTCAATCTGGAATGGAAGAATTTTAGTTTCTCCTGCGCCGCCGGGCCGGTGGCCGTGTATTTAAGCGGCAGCGCCGACGAAGAGCCGGGCTGGAATCATATTAACGCCGATATTGACAGCAGCGATGATGATGAGCTGCGCATCATGATTGATAATACCGATTACGGCTGGGCCACAGCCAATGCCTTAGAAGGCAATAGTCTTTATGGCGATGTTAAAACCATTCTGATTATGGACACCTTAACAGCCGGTTCACATAGCGTCAAACTGTACACACGCGAAACACCCACCGTTTACCGTGTGTTAGCCTTTGCCGCTAACGGCGATTACGCATTGCCGGTTGCCCTGTCCGGGTTTTCCGTGCGGCGCGTACCAGGCGGTAATGAGTTGGAATGGAGCACGCAATCGGAAGTGAATAATTTAGGCTTTAATATCTACCGGGCGGCGACGGCGGACAGCGTTGCGCCTGAGCAGGCAAGTTATCGTAAACTGAACACAATGCTGATTGCCGGCGCGGGTAATACTTCCACAGAAAATCATTATTCTTTTACTGATGGATCTCCCATATCCACGGCCTTCAGCTGGTATGTCTTGGAAGATGTGGATTACAGCGGACAGCGTATTCGCCATGCGCCGCTGGCAATTAATATGGCGTCTTTGGCTCCGGTTGATGATTACCGGTTGTTTCAGAACTATCCCAATCCTTTTAATCCCAAAACTGCGATTAATTACGAATTAAGAATTAGGAACGACATACAGCTTACGGTTTACAACTCTCTCGGACAAAAAGTAGCCACCCTGATTTCCGGCGAACAATCCGCCGGCAGCCATCAAATCGTTTGGGACGCCAGTGGATTTGCCAGCGGCGTCTATTTTTACAAATTGTCTGTTGGCCGGGCGGTGCAAATTCGTAAAATGCTGTTACTGCGTTAGTTCTTAGCTGTTTGCTTTTTCTGCCTTGTTTTGGAATTGTTCTCCGCAACAAAGAGCATTTTTCTTTTCTCCATCGCGAGGAAACCATTATATTATTTGATAGAATTCCCCCGAAATAAATAGCCCGCGATGTGAATCGTAGGATCAAGAAGGACGCTGGCATAATGAAATCGTCTAAACGATTTCCGATGATGATCATCGAATAAATATGTGGACTAACGGCGCAGTAAGCGGAATGATTAGGATAAAATATAGTTTGTAAGAATCAATACATGAGTCTGCTCTAAAAACCAGTTTTTGTTATTTTCCCACAGGGACCACTTTCGTGGCGAATCCCGATTCATCGGGATGATAAATCTTATATCCTCAATAAAACCAATAGATTTCTCGTCGCCTTGCTCCTCGCGGCAAAGGCCGTCCCGTTTTCCGCCACGGAGTGCTCCCTACGGGAAAGGAACCACTTCGTGGTGGAAAAATGACAGTGAGAGACCTTTTTAGAGTGAACTCATACCTTGCATGCAAATACAGCCGGATTTAAACGACCATATCATTTAGCCGTTAATTTTCTCCCACACGTTTTATCAGAGCTTTAGCCAATGAAACAGCAAAATCCAACAAATTTTTGGGGCTGGCACTATTTTGATGTGCACACAGCAGACGGCTATGATATCGTTTTCACGCTGCACAACCGTCCGTTTATGTCGCTCTTTAATGTGGCCATTTTTGATTTTTTTATCTACCACAATCACCGCCGTATTCTGCACTATTTTTTCACTTTGCCGCAAACACGGGAATTTACACAGGCAGAACCGTTTTTGCTGCGCTTTGATGATCATAATTATATTAAGGAACTAAACGGCGGGATGGAAATATCAGCGCATAACGAGCGCATTAATTTGCAGCTGCGTTTGGAAAACTGCCTGCCGCCGGCGGAGTATATTCATTTGCGCCTGCCGCTGGGCGAAAAGGATTATTTTGCCTGGCAGCTATTGGCGCCGCAAAGCGCTTCCTCAGGCCGGCTGAGCTGGGACAATCACGAACTTTCCCTGCTGGGGCAAGGCTATCACGACCGCAATTACGGCACGGTGCATCTGAAAAGCGCCTTAAGCGGCTGGCGCTGGGCTAAATTCTTTTTGCCGGATGAGATGCTCATCGTGGGGGAAATGTATTTCCGTAAGGCGCCGGAGCGTTTTGTGCTGGTGCGCTGTACCAAACAAAGCTGCCGCTGGACGCAGCAGGCGACGGTGGAACGCAACAGGGAGCGTTTACGTATCCACAGCGACTTGGGCGATTTTAGCTTGCAGCAGCGCAGTAAACAGCGTATTGACCATACGGATTTTATGATCCCCGCCTGGCCGGCCCTTTTACAACCGGCGGAAAAACTGCGGGAACTGCTGGCCTTTTTTACCATCAATTACAAGTTGCTGCAGCCTTTTAAAGGGATTTTCACCAACGGCTGTTACGAGCGTTACAAAAGCGTTTATTTCGATAATCATAAGCAGGAAGTACAGGCCTTTCAGGAGAGGATTTTCTTTTGAAGTATTACCGTCTCGGTCAAAAGGTTTCTCCCGCCCAGGTTGGCGGCAAGGCAGCCAATTTATCATGGTTGCATAAAAATGGTTATCCTGTACCGTACGCTGTCTTTTTGCCGGTGGTTGCTCTCGAAAGCCATCTGCGTTTTAACCGGCTCCAGGCGGATGCCGGGTATTTAAGCAAGGAAGCGGGACATTTAGCTGAGGAAGAGCTAAGCGGCCGCTTAGAACAGATGCGCGCAAAGATATTGCAGGGACAATTGTCGCGGGATATCCGGGAGATGGCGACGGAAATCGGCAATTTATTTTCAGGAACGGTGGCCGTGCGTTCTTCCGCCGGGGATGAAGATTCCGCGCAGCACTCCTTTGCCGGACAGTACGCAACAATCTTGGATGTGGCGGCGCAACCGCAGCCCCTAACGCAGGCCTTGCTTAGCGTGTGGGCTTCGGCCTGGGACGAACGGGTAGTGCGTTACCGCCTGAAAAACGATTTACCGTTCAACTCCGGTCTGGGCGTCATTGTTCAGCGGATGCTGCATCCGCAATTAGCCGGCGTGGCCTTCAGCGTTCAGCCCGGTGATTTGGAAGAACGTTACGGCCTGATCGAATTCGTACGCGGATTGGGAGAGCAATTAGTGGACGGCTCGCAAACGCCGCAGCGACTGGTATTTGACAGGGAGAAGCGTCTCTGGAAGAACCCCGAAGAAATTCCCGCAGAGTACAGCCAGGCCTTCGGGCGTTTACTGTCGTTTGTTTTGCAAATCGAACGACAGTCCGGCCAACCGGTGGATGTGGAATGGGCTATGGAAAGTCCCGAAAAGCTGTATTTACTTCAAATGCGCCCGGTAACCGCACAGGCGCAGGGTACGCTGTGGACACAGGAAAATGTGGGCGAGGTCATGCCGGATGTGGTGACGCCCTTCAGTTGGAGCGTCTTAAAGCCGGTGGTCAATCAGGCCTATGAATATTTTTTAAAAAGCGTGGGCGTTGCCGATTATCCGCAGGATGGGCTGTTCGCCCTTTACCAGGGCCGCGTCTATTTTAATCACAGCGCCTTCCGGCAGGTGATGAATTATTTTTATTTCAGCCGCAATGGAGGCCGCCCTAAAATGGCAAAGCTGGCGGCTCTATTCCCTAAAGCGCTGCGCAGCATGTGTTTTTTTTGCCGTCTTCCCCGTAAAATCAAAAACTATTTAAAGAATTATAATCAGCGGCTGGCGCCCATTAAATTCGATGAATCAATAGCGACGCCTCAACTGTTCGAACGGATGGACGAGCTGATTGGTCTGCATCGCCGTACCATGGCTCTGCATATCGCCGGCACCATCGCCGGTGAGTTGTATTATCAACTGTTGGATAAACTGGCGCGTAGATGGCTGGTAAATGCCGGACTCTCCGCCGATGAATTGCTCGGCGGGGCCGCGCCGGTGGCCAGTTCGCAGAGCGCAAAGTTTTTGGCCGGTATGGCCGGACGTATCCGTCAAAATTCGTCATTAAAAAAGCAAATTCTGCAAATGGAATGGACGCAGGCCCAGGAGGCGCTGCGGCAGACATCCGAAGGAAAACACCTGTTACAGGAGCTGGATGACTTTTTCGAACGATACGGGCACGGCGCGCTGCATGAATTCGAGCTTTACTATCCGCGCTGGCGGGAAGAACCGGCCTACATCTGGCGCAATCTGCAAAATTATCTTAAAAATGAGCGGATGCTCCCAACGGAAACAACCCGGAAACAAGCGGATTCGGTAAATAGATGGGCCGGCGCCGGTTTAATCAAAAAAATAGTTTTGAAACATATTTTTATCAAAACTAAATTCTATAATATTTATCGCGAAGAGTTGAAACAAGCCTTTTTAAAAGCGCACAGCGAACTAAAAAAATATCTGCTAGCCGTGGGCAGGGATTTAGTAAGGCAGGGGAAAATCGAACAGGCGCTCGATGCGCTGTTCTTTTCGCGGGAAGAACTCGAAGACAATATAGTAAAAGATGTGCCGCTTAATTTGCCGCGCGAACGGGCGGCAGAGCGTCAACGGCAACGGCAGCGCTTTGAGCGGGTCCCGCATCCGGCTAAAGTACGGCAGACAGGTGACGAGTGGATCCCTTTAAACGAAGATGAGGATGCTTCCGCGGCGGAATTAAAGGGGCTGCCCTGCAGCGCCGGCGTGGTTCGGGGTAGGGTAAAAATTGTGTTACGGCCGGAGAATTTCACTTCTTTGGCAAAAGGGGAAATATTAGTGGCTCCGGCCACCAATCCGGGCTGGGCGCCGCTGATGATGTCGGCGGCGGCGGTGGTTACGGAAATCGGCGGCGCTTTGTCCCACGGCGCCATTATCGCCCGCGAGTTCGGCATTCCTATGATTGCCGCGGTACCGAATATTACGCATCGCTTAGAGGACGGTCAGCTCATCGAAGTGAATGGCAGTACGGGCATAATTACAATTTTAGACACGTGAAATTAGAAATTTGGAACTGGGAACCATAAATATTCCTTTCCCTCGTTCATAGCGGGACGAACACTGCCTTTTCAAGCAGTTCCGAGTTCCCGGTTCCGGGTATGAGCACAAAGTTGTTTACATTAGAAGGATACCGGAGCGCTGACAGGCTCTCTCTAAAGATCATAGATGAAACGCATACTCTTTTTACCAAACGATTTAGGCGGCGGCCGCGGCCATGTGACCCGCTGTATTTATCTGGCCAAACAAACGCAGGCGGCAGGACTTGCTACGGCCATTGCCCTGGGAGACAAATACTTTAAACACGGCCTTGACGCCGGTCTGGAAACGCTACAGGTGCGCTGGCCGCTGGAACGGCTGCGCAAGTACCAATGGGCTAAACCGCATAAACCCTTTTTGAAGCCGCTCAATCCTCCTGTGCGGCGGCCTGTTTTTGTGCAGTTTTCCGGATTGGATTATCAAGTGCCGCGGGACGGTTTTTTAAGTGAAAAAATCGCACGTCTGCGCCTTAAACGCATGAGCCGCCTGGTGGAAACTTTTAAGCCGGATTATCTGGCGGGCGATACACATTTGTTAACTTTTTTGCTGGGCAGGCAATTTCAGATTCCGGTAATTCAGATTACACGGCAGGCCGGTTTTCCGCCCAGGCCAAATTTTTTATGGTGGCAGCATTCCAGATTTGAAGGAAAGGCGCCACACGGTCTGGCGCCGTTTCACCGTTTTTTGGAACAGGTAGAACTTCAAAGCAGCGAGCCGGCCGAGGCTTTGCTGCGCGGCGATCTCTATTTAATTCCTGCAGACGATCAAATAGAGCCAATACGGGATAATGAACACGCAATGCAGTTCACCGGTCCCATGAGCGAACGATCCTCTTACCGCCAGAGCATCCCCTTTTTTGAAGTCAAAAATGAGTATCCGCGTATTTACATCACCATTGGCGGCGGGGCCGAACGCGGGCAATTGGAACGCTTCTTTAACCGGTTGATCGAACTGTTCGATAAAACGGAATTTCGTGTGCTGGTTTCCACCGGGAGGAAATTACCGGCCAAAATGTTTGCCAATCGTTCGGCAAATATGTTCTTTGTAGATTGGGTGGACGGTATGTCGGCCATAGAGCAAAGCGATTTGGTCATTCATCACGGGGGATACGGCGCCACTATGGAAACACTGATCGCCGGACGGCCTTCGATCGTCATTCCCTCGCATTCGGAACAGGAGGGCAACGGCCGGCGGCTGGAAAAACTTGGCGTGGGCAAAATGCTTTTGCCTTATGCGGACGAGCCGCAGCCGCTGGAATTTGAATGGACCTTTGGCCGCTACTCCATGCTGGCCGCATACCGCCTCCATCTGGAGCGGAAATCCCTGTTTGCGGCTATCAATGAATTATTGTATAATGAAGCTTACGCTAAATTGCGCAGAATTTCCGCCCGGCTGCAAAAGATGCAAAAAGAGTTTGATATTTACAAGACCATAATGAATGTGTAATGATTAACTTGTGAAAGCAGAAAAAAACCTTACGAAGCTTTTAAAGCTTTGAAAGATTCCTTACGGGCAATTCAAAATTCAGAATTTTTAAAAATGAACTTATCCGATAACAGCTACCGCCTTCACGACTGGTTAGGCCGCCATGAACGCCTCTTTTTTACGGCCTCCGCCCGGCGCTATCCTTTTAATCAGATGAAGGTCACGCGGCAAACGCAAATCTGTATCGAAGGATTTCCGCGCTCGGCCAATTCTTATGCGGTGGTAGTGTTTCGCCTGGCAAATCCGGATGTACAAATCGGCCACCATCTGCATGTGCCGGCACAGATTCAGCGCGCCTGTCGCTATCATATTCCTACGGTGGCGCTGGTCCGTCCGCCGCTGGAAGCGGTCGCTTCGTTTATGCTGTTTCGTCATGCTACCGATGCCGACCTCTATTTGCAATCTTACCATTGGTTCTACAAAACCTTACTGCCTTTGCGCAAACAATTTGTAACCGTTGATTTTTCGTTAGTAGTGCGCGATATGAATCCTGTGATTCAGGCTGTGAATCAGCGTTTCGATACGAATTTCAATGTGCTGGATTCTATCGAAGCCCAGCGCGCGGAAATTGAACGTAAACTAACGGAAAGCAATCGCAAATTTTTTGCCGGCGACGCCAACAAGGGATTGCTGCCGGATAAGCGGCGCGAGCAGGCCAAAGCGCGTTTAAAGGAAGCGTTAGCCCAAAGTCCTTTTCTGGCGCAGGCCAATCAAATTTATCAGGATTTTGCGGCACAGGCTATTCAATAAAAGGACGCAATTTGAAATCCAAACAAAAAAAGTTTGATGAAATCGCTTACAAATCCACTAAAGGTATCAAATGGCAGGGCATGGCGGAAATATTTATCCGCGCCATTCAATTTGTTACCACGATAGTTTTGGCGCGGCTGCTGTTGCCTCTTGATTTTGGGCTGATCGCCGTCGCTTTAATGTTTACACAATTAGCTTTTGTCTTGTTTGATTTCGGCCTGAGTACGGCCTTAATTCAGAAGGAAAAGTTAGAAAATATCCATTTTACTACCACCTTTGCCGTCTATATCTGGGCGGCTTTAGGGCTGGCCGTTTTAGTGTATGTATCGGCGCCCTGGCTGGCCGGGTTTTTTAAGCAGGAAAAGCTAAACGCCATCCTGCGCGTTTTGCTGATAATTTTTTTCTTTTATGCTTTTAGCGCCATTCCGCGCGTTAAGCTGATCCGTTCCATGCGTTTTAAGCGCTTTAGTATTTTACAGTCTTTTTCCTCGTTGATGTACGCGCTGACGGCCATCAGTTTTGCCCTGATGGATCAGGGTGTGTGGAGTTTTGTGTATGGCATTTTAGCCGAACAGTTTACGCTGGTATTGCTGCTGAATATTTTCTCGCCTTGGCGCCCTGACTGGCGGTTTGACAAAAAGGTATTTAAATCGCTGTTCTCCTTTGGCGGCCAGGTAATTGGCTCGCGTTTGTCGGCCTATGTGAACAATAATACACCGACCTTTTCCATCGGCAAATGGCTGGGCGCCGGACCGTTGGGCTTTTATTCCATTGCCTACCAATTAGTAGAGTTCCCGGTACAGCGCATTTCCAAAAACGTACTGCGCGTTATCTTTCCGGCGCTCTCCAAACTGCAAAATGATCGAACGGGTTACCATCGCCTGTTTGGCGAAACGGTGTACTATCTGGCCTTGATATTACTGCCTGTTTTTGCCGGTATCTGGCTGGTGGCGCCGGAATTTGTATCTCTTTTTTACGGGGAAAAGTGGCTGCCGGCCATTGCTCCTTTGCAGATTCTCACATTTGCTGGCTTGTTTCGTTCTTTTTGGGTGGTAAACAGCGTGGTCTTCCTTTCCAAAGGTTCTCCCAAAACCGAGTTGATTATTAATCTTTTTTATTTTGTTTTTTTAGCGGGGCTGCTCTATTTCGTCCTGCCATCGGGCGTGACGGCCGTGGCCGGCGCCGTGGCTTTTAGCATCGGTTTTTTTCTGATCATCGGAAATATTAAAGCGCTGCGCATGATTAAAATGCCGCTGGCCGTTCTTTGGCGTCGTTTGTGGGTGCCGCTGACCGGTGTGGCTATTTTTTTAATTTTTAATTTTTTGTTACTGAACTTTTTTCTGCCGGCTCAATCGGCGTGGATGTCGTTTGGAATTAAAGTGCTCAGCAGCATGGCGCTTTATCTGGCCTTTGTCTATTACACCGACAGGGGCATCATCGGCAAGCTGATTGCCTTTCTTAAAGCATGAATATGGAACACTATCCTGTAGTTATCGTTGGCGGCGGACCGGCCGGTTCGGCGGCGGCGCTTTACCTTTCGCGACGGAATATCAAAACGGCTTTAGTCGAAAAAGCGCTGTTCCCGCGCGATAAGGCCTGTGGCGACGGCATTCCCTTAAAAACGTTTCGTTTGCTGGAAGAGCTGGGGTTTTCTGAGCGCGAGCTGTTTAAGCAAGGCTATGCGGTGGGAGGTATGAATATTTGGGGGCCGGACGAACAGCAGCTTAATGTGGGCGACGCCTCGGCTGCCGGCGGCAAAAGCGGCTGCATTCCGCGTAAATTTTTTGATGAGCAACTTTTTCGTAAAGCAGCCGGCGCAGTTGACTGTGTGCTCGAAGGCTGGCGTCTGGTGAAAATCGAGTCGCGCGCCTCAGACCGCCTTTTGTACCTAAAGGGCCGTGCAGACGGCCGGGAACGGCAAATTTCGGCCTCGCTCATCATCGGAGCAGACGGCGCGCAGTCGCACACGGCCCGCTATCTCGGTTTGCGGCCGCTCCCTGAGGCGCATGTGTTTGAGGGAGTACGTCGTTACTACAGCGGCAAATCGTTTGGGCGGGCCGTTCAGATTTTCTATGATAAACGCCTGCTGCCGGGATATTTCTGGATATTCCCCGTGGGTGAAGACGCAGCTAATGTGGGATTAATGCGTCGCCGGACAAACGAAAAAGTTTCCCGTGGTTTGCAAAATCTTTTTGAAGAACTGATTCGCGAAAACGTGCAAATCCGTCAGGCGCTGGCAGGAGCCCAAGCGCAGGGAGCCTATCGCGGCGCTGCGCTGCCTTTGGGCAGTTTGCCTGGTAAACGGGTGGGTGAGGGCGTCCTTCTGATTGGCGATGCCGCCGCTTTCATACATCCGGTAACCGGCGGAGGAATTTACTGGGCAATATTGAGCGCCCGCCTGGCTGCCGGTGTGGCTGTGCGTGCCGTGAAAAATAACGATTTTTCCTCGGCCGGTTTAAGTCTTTATGAAAAACAATGGAAAAAGGAAATATATCCGGCTTTTAAGGCTTCTTTATTTCTGCAAAAACGTTTGTCGTCCGAAGCAAGCGCCGGCAAACTCTTCGATGCGGCAGAACATAAACGCTACTGGCGAAACTTGTTTTTTGCCCTGTACGGACGGCCTTTGCCGCGTTTTGCCCTGTGGCATCCGCTGTTTTGGCTGCGCATTTTGAGGGGCTGATGGTTTGTCAGCAAAGCGGCGTCGTTGAGCATATTTTTATCAAAGCAATGAATTTTGACCTGACCATAGTTATTATTTCCGATGCAATCACTGAATTTGTTTATGTTTTAGACAGAGTTTATAATTTAAAAAAAATAGAAATCGCAGAAATGATTCAGGAATTCCTGCAGATGTCCGGGATTGAGTTTATCAGTGGACGTGACCCGCAGCATATCTTTAAGTTCTGGCCCGCCTTATTCCCCGGTTTTGGAGATGCTGTTTTGGCAGCCGTTGCTGTGCAGAAAAAAATGGCTGTATTTACATTTGATCAAAGGTTGAGTCTGCTCTAAAAACCCGTTTTTGTTATTTCGAACGCAGTGAGAAATCTTATATCCTAAATAAAAACAATAGATTTCTTGTCGCCTTGCTCCTCGCGGCAAAGGCCGTTCCGTTTTCCGCCACGGAGTGATCCCTACGGGAAAGGAACCACTTCGTGGTGGGAAAATGATAATGAGAGACCTTTTTAGAGTGAACTCAAGGTTTATAAAACGATTACATCAGAATTCTATACAGAGTATTTCAAAAGTTGATTGATAAAAGATTTGCTTCCCAAAGCTATATTAAAGAAGATGTGTTATATATATCACAGCTTTAAAGCGATTTTGACAGTACTTTTAATATGTTAAATCTGCTCCCATAATTGATTTAGCTATTTGGAATAACGGCTCAGCCGTTATTCCATTTTTTTATCAATTAGAGACTAATAAAAAAATGATATTATGCGATTTTTTAAAAAAATATTGCCCATAATTTCTCTCTTTTACCTGCATTTTGCTTTTGCTCAAAATACGGCTATTCACTGGAATAAACATATCATTTCCGATTCACTAAGCGGCGCTAAAAAAAATATGGTGCTTAATCTGGATAATGACGAGAATGCCAACATGGATATTGTGGTTACGGCCAATCCCGAATCGGGCGCTACCGAAGATACGACGTTGGCTAATGTTATCTGGTTTAAAAATACCGGCGAAGAAATCTTCGAACAGGTAGTGCTGGATTACAAATTTATTGGCGCGCGCGGTCTGGCAGCGGGCGATCTGGATGGCGACGGTTTTGAGGACATCATCAGCGGTTCTCGGCAGTCGGATAGCAGTCTGGTCTGGTATCGCAATCCGGGCAGCGCTTTGGGTGTGTGGCAGCGGACTAAAATCGGCGGTCCCGCACCAAATGATTATGCGATTTATGTAACAGATATGGACAATGACGGCCGCCTGGACATTATCGACGGTATCGGCGACGACGCTAATTACGGTAGCGCTGGCGGAGGTAGTTTTACCGATTCGCTGCGCTGGCTGAAAAATATTGTTGATGGCAGCGGTATGCATTTTGAGGCTCAGTTGATTGCCCAGTATCCATCGCCCGCGGGAATTGCCGTAACGGATTTTGATGCTGACGGTCGCATAGATGTGGCTGCCGCCTCCTGGCTGGATTACGGCAATCTGACGGCCTCCAAAGACGAAGATGTCCGTTGGTGGCGGCAAGGCGCAGATACGGTTTTTACTCAGCGGCAGGTTTTGCAGCAATATTACGGCGGGAACAGTTTAACTGCTGCGGATGTGGACGGCGACGGCGACGCCGATTTGTTAGGCGCCGGGTACAAAAATCAGTCGCTCGACTGGTGGGCCAATGACGGCAGCGGAACTTTTGGCGCGGGACAAACCATTGCCGCCGATTTTATTTACGCCCGCAACGTGGCCGCAGCGGATATAGACGGCGACGGCGATATGGATGTAGCCGGAGCGGCGGATAACGCCAACACTGTTGCCTGGTTCGAGAATGATGGTCAACAACAGTTTACGCAGCATAAAGTGGATACCCTGTTTACTTACGCCTACTTTGTTACGCCGGCTGATCTGGACGGCGACGGCGATGTGGATTTGATCGGCACGGCGCAGGATGCTGGCGAGCTGGCCTGGTGGGAAAGCGATTTGGCCGAAGAGAAAATCGTACCGGCAGGCGATCCCGATTCTCTGTTTTTTAACGACAGTCTGCTGATTGTCGATTACGAGGCCGGCTATTCCGGCGGAAATACTTCCGCTTTTTATAATTATGGAATTAACTGGAATTCTTCCTCTTTGGGGAGCGGCGTAAAGCAGATTGCCGACAGCGGATTTTATACCATTCACAGCAAGGCTACCAGCTACAGCGCCATGCTTATTTTTGATTACGGCCAAATGCCCCAGTGGCAAAACGTGGCTCCGGATGAAAACGATTTACGCATCTGCTATTGGGATGAAACCAGCGACCGATGGCTGGTATTAGGCGATTCCGGCCAGATTGTCGATCAACAAAATAAACGAATTATCGTACCCGCAGTGAACGCGCATTTACAAAAATATTCCCGTTTTACGCTGGCTGACGCCGGGGCTCCCAGCGCTATTGAAATTAAAGCGCCGCCGGTCAACAATTTTACTCTAAAACAGAACTATCCCAACCCTTTCAATCCCCAAACAATTATCAATTACGAATTGGGAATCAGGAATTTTGTGGAAATAAATATTTACAATTTGCTTGGAGAAAAGGTGATCACGCTCGTCAACAGAATTCAACCTTCAGGCAGATATCATATTCTATGGGACGGCCGTAATGGCGCCGGTCAGAAGGTGGCGTCTGGTTCGTACGTGTATGAATTGCGTGTAGGCCATGAATATTTGCGCCGCAAAATGCAGTTAGTGCGATAAGAGGAGTATTATTCCTAAACACGTTCACAGTATGAATCTGTGTGAATGTATCTCTAAATTTATGATTTTTCCCAAAGGCAGTCTTTGGAATCATTTTTTCCAAAGGACTCTCGTGGGAGAGTTTCTTGCTATGCTTGATACCACAATTTTAAATATTTTGCGTTAGTTTTATATATGAGTTCACTCTAAAAAGATCTTTCACTGTCATTTTTCCACCACGAAATGGTTCCTTTCCCGTAGGGATCACTCCGTTGCGGAAAACGGGACGGCCTTTGCCGCGAGGAGCA
>CAZIBE010000013.1:0-55298 GCA_964536685.1 uncultured Calditrichaceae bacterium
TGGATTTCATCACCCACTATCTAAAGATAGCGGCTATTTATAAAAAAATGAAAATCATACATAGGCATAAGGGTTGTTTTTGAAAATGCCTGATTTGTGTCGCTATCTTCTACAGAAACAACATGAATTAATCCATTTATATTTATTTAGGACAGCTTTGAAATAACCACAAATTAACAAAATCCAGTTGGAGCCTTCTCCCCTAAACACAATATAAAAAATGCTCAATTTTTAACTTCTCCTCTTCCTTTGGGAAAGATGAGGGAGAGTGAGAGTGTGGGGTTTTCATGCAGTGAATAAATATTAACTTCCTTATTAACCAACAGTTACAGCCGTTGTGATTTTTATTTTGGAGAATATTCAGAAATTCTGTCCTGAAAGCCTCCATCAACTTTTGGTTCATTTAAATACAAAAAGGGCTATAGGTCTAATTGTGCCACTCTGCCTACGCTCCCGTTAAAAGGCCGAAACGATTTTCCGCTATAGTCCCAACGTTGATGTTTACAATAATTGGCAATAACTTTTATTTATAAATGTCCCGTAGAAACATATGAAATCGATGGCGTACGTATTAACCGGCACAATTATCAACCGCATCATCTAGGGCTGTGTGTTGCGTGCAGTCGTATGATCCTGCTATTGAATTGATACGCTAAAATCATCCGCCCATGCGGGATGCTAACCGTTTTCCATGATAATTCCAAATTAAAAGTCCGGGCATTTTTAGGTTTTGTGCAGTAATCTGATTAAAAACTGTACAAAAAAGTGTTTAAATTTTGAACAATTTGTAAATATTTAGGCATTAGAGTAAGGGTTGTGAATCCTTTAATCCCTTTAATAACAGCTGGTTAACATTTTTTGGAACTTTTCTGGCATGGATGTTGTACAATAAAGAAGTGAGTTAGGTCGTTGGTTGAGAGGGTCCCAATAATTCATATCTCTTTAAAAGTAAACTTTTTTGTTTGCCTCCTTTACCCCCCCTGAAGAATATGAATTATTACCCTCTCTTTTTTTTGCCCAAAATTAACAAATTTATCATTATCTTTCATGTAATCTGGCTATGTGCCTCCCCGTTTTGTTAAAGTTCTTACTCTTACTCTTTGCGGTTTGGAGTAAGAGCAAGAGATAAAGTAATAAGTACCTAAATTGAGCGATTTTATTACACATAGACAGTTTTTTTGTCTGGATTCCTGCCTCCGAAGCAAAGCCTCAAACAGGAATGACACAATCACCTATGTGGTAGAACGTGTCATCCCGATGTTTCGGGATCCATTGACATTACGCCAAAATTACCTAAAAATCGCTCAATTTAGGGAGTAAGAAATATATAAGAAGGAAGAGCAGAAAAGGCGCATGGATCAATTCACAACAGAACTGCCAAAAGCATAAAAGACTCCACCCTTTTGACTCAACATTTTTTCCCTTTCATAAAAATTGCTATTATTTTTTTAATTAAAATTTTTGTATATTTGAAAAATCTTGATTTTATCTGTGGAAACGGAATATGAAAATCTACACCGGCTTCGGAGACGAAGGAAAAACAGCGCTTTTGGGAGGAAAGGTTGTTCCCAAAAACGACGTCCGCGTGCACCTTTACGGAACATTGGACGAGTTAAACAGCGTGCTCGGTTTGCTAAGGGGCAAAGTCGATGAGGCGGATTCCGATGCCATGCTTCTCCAAATACAGCATCAGCTATTTGTGTTTTCATCGGAGATTGCCGCCGGCAATGAACAAGCCAAGAACAAACTAACGCAACGCATTGAAGAGGAACATATCAAGGCGCTGGAAACATCAATAGACAAGATTAGCGAAAAAATACCGCCGTTGAAAAACTTTATTCTGCCGGGCGGAACGGAAGCGGCGGCCTTCAGCCATTTGGCCAGAACGATTTGCCGCAGGGCAGAGCGGATTCTTGTGGAACTACATCAGTTTCAGAGCATGCGCCCCGCCCTGCTGGTTTATTTAAACCGGCTGAGCGATTATTTTTTTATACTGGCCCGTTACTTTAATTTTTTAGCCGGTCAACCGGATGTGAGCTGGCAGGGGTTACAAAAAAAATGATAGGCTGCGCTGCATAGTTATACAGCATGATGAAACTATACAAGTGTTTGCAAAAAAAAGTATTAATAGCTATTTTATTTACGAGAGACTGACTTCAATATTGAGAAAATCCGGCGTTTACGGACGGCTTTGAGCGAAATAATCTTTGTAACTTATGTAATTTCAATCAGCGCCGGAATAGTCGTCTCGGCATGGGAATTATCCTCCTCAGATACAGTAGAAGGAGAAAATGTAAGAAAATACATTTTGTACTTCCCAGAACGGATTTTGAATTCACAAGAATTAAAATAACTTTTCAGCAACGTAACTTAGGAGCTTCCGATGATTGAAATACGTATGCACGGACGCGGAGGTCAGGGAGCGGTGGTAGCTTGTAAGATTTTAGCTTCGGCTCTCTTTAAAGAAGGCAAATTTGCTCAGTCTTTTCCGGCCTTCGGCGTTGAACGCCGCGGCGCCCCCGTTCAGGCCTTCACACGTGTTGATGACAAACCTATCAACCTGCGCACCGAGATTTACGAACCCGATTTACTTGTAGTGCTTGATCCTACTTTATTGCAAACCGTTGACATAACCAAAGGCTTAAAACCGGGCGGTAAGGTTTTAATCAACACAGCGCTACCGTTGTCGTCCTTTGATCTGCCGGATACTTTTGATATTAAAACCATCGACGCCAGCAAAATCGCCTTGCATAATAAATTAGGATCGGTCAGTCAACCCATCGTAAATACGGCTATTTTGGGCGCTTTTTCCAAATTCACCGGCGTTGTGGGTATCGACGCCGTATTGGAGGCCATCAAGGAATCCGTTCCAATTAAGCCAGAAGCTAACGCACAGGCTGCGCTGGATGCTTATCAACAGTTCAACAATTAAGACGAATGATTTTTTAAAGATAACAGGAGTAAAGGCATGTTTGATCCCATGGAATTCAAAAATGGACAACCGCCGTTTGCCATTTCCACCGGAAACATGGACTGGAATAAAACCGGTAGTTGGCGGTATATGCGGCCTTTGTACGAAAATAAAATCCCACCATGTACCGTGGGCTGTCCGGCTCACGAGAAAATTCCGCAATATTTTGCGCTGGTTAAAGAACATAAGTACGAAGAAGCCTGGCATATTATTATTAAAGACAATCCCATGCCCGGCGTTACCGGCCGCGTATGTTACCATCCCTGCGAGAATGTTTGCAACCGCGACCAGTACGACGAATCTATCGCCATCCACAACATGGAGCGATTTGTGGCCGACCAGAACATGGAGAACCATATTCCGCAAAGTTTTGTAGAAGGCCAGCGTTCCGAAAAAATAGCAGTGATCGGTTCCGGGCCGGCAGGTCTTTCCGCAGCCTATCAATTAACGCTAAAAGGATACAAGGTCACCATATTCGAGGCCGCAGAGGAAGCTGGCGGCATGTTGCGTCTGGGCATCCCAAAATACCGCCTTCCGCGCGAAGTTGTGGATAAGGAAATCGGCGATATAAAACGGCTGGGTGTAGAGATCAAAACATCTGCAGCTGTAGGTAAAGACGTCGCCTGGGACGATCTTAAAAAGAATTTTGACGCCGTACTGGTGGCTACCGGCGCTTACAAAAGCTGGGGCATGCAGATAAAGGGAGAAAACTTGCCGGGCGTCTCCACGGGTTTAAACTTTTTACAACAATACAACTTATCCGGCAGCGCGCCGGTGGGTAAAAAGGTGATCGTAGTCGGCGGCGGCAATACAGCCATCGATACGGCCCGTTCCGCCCTGCGTTTAGGCGCCGATGTTACCATCGTTTACCGACGTTCGCGCGCCGAGATGCCGGCAGTACCGGAAGAAATCGAAGACGCCATCAGGGAGGGCGTAAAAATCGAATTCCTTTGTAATCCGGTGGAGTTTTTGGGCGACGGCAAAGTAGAAAAAGTAAAACTCATTAAAATGGAATTGGGCAAAGCAGACGAAAGCGGACGCCGCCGCCCGCAGGAAATCCCCGGTTCCGAGTTCGAAATAGCAACCGATCAGGTGCTGTTGGCCATCGGCGAAATGCCCGATCTTAACTTTTTGCCTGCAGGAATGGAGCTTAAAAAAGACCGCCTGATAGTCAATAATTTCCAGATGACTACGGAAACAGGCGTATTTGCCTGCGGCGACGCCGCCAATGGGCCCATCGGTACGGTAGTGGACGCCATCGGTACCGGGAAACGCGCAGCGGCTGCCATCCATATGTATTTAAATAAAGAGAAAATAGAATTAGGCGCTCATCCCGTTTCCGGCGTACCTTACGAGACCATTAATCTGGATTATTTTCAGCCGGAAGCCCGTCCCAAAGAAAACCAGCGACATCCGCAAAAGTTAACGGGCGATTTTGCTGAAGTGAATTTAGGCATTTCCGCTGCCGACGCCGATTACGAGGCGGAACGCTGCTTTAGCTGCGGAACCTGTACTTACTGTGACAACTGCCTGGTCTTCTGCCCGGATGTAGCTATTGCGCACGATCCCAACGGGAAGGGCTATGTAATCAATTATGATTATTGCAAAGGCTGCGGAATATGTGTGCACGAGTGTCCGCGCAACGCCATGTCTTTCGAGGAGGAATTAAAATGGAACGTATCCTGAATGAAAATTTATTAAAATATTTCAATCCAGAAACCACGGAAGATATTAAGGTCATTGAGGGAACGCATTCGGTTTCTCATGCGGTTAGACTGGCGCGTGTGCAGGTGATTTCGGCCTATCCCATCACGCCGCAGACCTCTATCGTCGAAAAACTTTCGGAGATGTGCGCCGGCGATGATTTGGACGCCCAGTTTATTAAAGTGGAATCCGAGCACTCCGCTATGGCGGCGGTCATTGGCTCCGAAGCCGGCGGCGCGCGATCGTTTACGGCCACCTCTTCGCAGGGACTGGCTCTGATGCACGAAGTGCTGCACTGGGCCGCCGGCGGACGTTTGCCTATCGTTATGGCTAACGTGAACCGCGCACTGGGTCCGCCATGGAATATTTGGGTGGATCAAACCGACAGTCTGGCGCAACGCGACACCGGCTGGATTCAATTCTATTGCGAGAGCAATCAGGAAGTGCTGGATATGGTGCTGCAAGCCTTCCGCCTCGGCGAGCAAGTCATGTTGCCGGTAATGATCAATTTGGACGCTTTTTTTCTGTCCCATACTTCGGAACCGGTGGCTATTCCCAAACAGGAATTAGTCGATCGCTTTTTACCGCCATACAAGCCCAAATTTAAAATGGATGTAAACGATCCCCATGCCTTTGGCGGCTTAGGCGGGCCGAATGTGTATATGGAATTTCGTCATAATATTCAGAAAAGCATGGAAGAAGCCAAACGCCTGATTCCAATCGTCGCCGAAGAATATGATAATCTGATTGGCCGTCACCACGGAACAATGATCGAGAAGTATCATGCCAATAACGCCGATTACCTGCTGATTACCGCCGGCACTCTGGCCGGAACTACACGAATAGTGGTTGACGAATTACGCAAAGAGGGCATAAATATCGGTATGATCAAACTACGCACTTTTCGTCCCTTCCCCACCGAAGAGTTACGCGATGCCGTAAAAGGGGTCAAGAAAATCGGCGTAATTGACCGCAACATTTCCTTTGGCCAATCGGGCATCTTCTTTTCGGAAATTAAAGCGGCCTTGTACAATGGCGACCACCATCCGCTGATGAACGGATATGTGGCCGGCCTCGGCGGACGCGATGTGGTTCCGGCTAATATCAGACAAATTGCCGAACACATGATGGCCAGCGACAAAGGTCAGGACCTTATTTGGATAGGAGTAAAAGCATGAGCCAGTTAATGTTTCATATACCAACGCAAGAGAACATGGGCTCCGGCAGCGTGGCCTGTCCGGGATGCGGCGCGACACTTTCCATGCGCTATGCCCTTAAGGCTCTGGGATTAGACACTATGGTGGTCATCCCGGCCTGCTGCTGGTCGGTGATCGACGGCGCCACGCCCAGTTCCGTTCTTAAAACGCCGGTATTTCACACCGCCTTCGAAACGGCGGCTTCCACGGCTTCCGGTTTACGCGCCGGTTTAAACGCACAGGGCAAAGAAGACGTTACCGTCCTGGCCTGGGCCGGCGACGGCGGCACATTTGATATTGGGTTTCAGGCGCTTTCCGGAGCGGCCGAACGCAATGAAAATATCATCTATATCACCTACGATAACGAAGCTTATATGAATACCGGCATTCAACGCAGCTCGGCAACGCCGTTTGGCGCATGGACAACCACAACGCCGGCCGGCCATCCTAAAGAACGGCCAAAAAAGAATATTGTGGAAGCCTTAGCCGCCCATCATATTCCTTACATTGCAACGGCCTCTATCGCTTACCCCGATGATCTGATTAAAAAAGTGGAAAAGGCCAAAGCCATCCGTGGAATGCGCTTTCTGCACATTTTGTCTCCGTGTCCTCCGGGCTGGAAAACTCCGCCGGAATTGACTGTCAAATTATCCCGTCTGGCTGTGGAGTCTAAAGTCTTTCCGCTGTTTGAAATTGAGGATGGCTGGAAGTACAAAATTACTCATGAACCGAAAAATGTGCCGGTAGAAGAGTATCTCAAACCTCAGGGACGCTTCAAGCACCTAACGGATGAAGATATCAAACACATTCAGAAAGAGGTCGATCTGAATTTTAAATATCTGCAAAAGAAAGTGGAGATGAGCCGGGAACTGGCGGAAATGGAATAAGCGGCCACTACATCTGGCTTGATATTAAAATGCCGGATACAAAATATCCGGCATTTTTTTTATTTTGGGTGATCGGCAAAATTGACCGATTTCAATTCTTTTAGACATAATTGTATGTTGGCAGGGATTCAATGCTTTGAATCCCTACACGGGAAATTTAAAAATAATCCTGTTGTCCTGTCCGAATCATTTATCCGCTCAGGAATTTACCCACAAGAATCCCAGTAGAACCAATTTAAACAGTTTATTTCCCAAACTCCCTGCCCAGAGCAAAAGCCTTCAGATTGATTTCCACCACTTTTTCTCCCTTACGGGCAAACATCTCTTTAATCAATGATTGCATGGATTCCACCTTAAGCGGTAAATGGTGCGAAGCGGCGCCGGCCAGAACCATATTAGTCGCCCTGCCCGATCCTGCCTGAATAGCTAATTTATGCGCATCAATGGTGACAGCATTGGGAATCTGTTTGATTTGAGCCAGCAATTTTTCCATATCCGGATAATCGGGAATATTTTTTTCCGGATTTTCCGAAGTAATCAGATAACCGCCTTCCTTAAGATAATCCATATAGCGCAGGCTTTCCAGCGGTTCCATACTGAGGATCATAGAAGCGGTGCCTGCGGCAATCAGATCGCTGTATATGGGTTGGTCGGAAAGACGCAGGTTGGTGTAAACCGCTCCGCCGCGCTGCGACATGCCGTGCACTTCCGATTGTTTTACATGTAGTCCTTCTTTCATGGCGCTGGAGGCGATAATCGCCGAAACCGACAACACGCCCTGTCCGCCAACGCCGGCTATGATAACATCGTATTTCATACTTTACCTCCGCTCTTTTTATGGCGCTTGGCTGTTTCCACACACTCGCGCACGGCAATGACCACCGAAAGACCGTTGTATTCCACTTCTTCACGAATGATACGGCTGTTTTCATCAGTAAATTTACGATGCGCCGTAATGATGCGCAGATGTTCCGGCTCTACTCCGATACCCAGCACAACCTTTTCCAGCCGCGATGAAGGCAAAATGGTCGGCTGACCGCCGGTCATGCCTACGGTTTCATTATCCAGAATGATCAGCGTCATGTTGGCTTTATGCGCCACGGCATCCATTAACGGCGTTACGCCGGAATGTAAAAAGGTGCTATCGCCGATTACGGCCAGAACGGGATAAAACCCTGCTTCGGAGGCCCCCTTGGCCATGCCGATGGAAGCGCCCATATTTACGGTGGATTCGATAGCGTTATAGGGCGGCAGCGCGCCTAAGGTGTAACAACCGATATCCGAAGTGACCATTGTTTCTTTAAAGCCGGCCAGGGCTTTTTTCATAGCGTCAAAAGTATCGGCATGCGGACAGCCGGGACACAACTGCGGCGGACGGTTAGCCAGATGCAACGGCACATGTTTGGCGCCCTGGCGCTGCGGCAGTCCCAAAACGGGACGCACGTTATCCGGATTCAATTCGCCTTCTGGCGGCACTTCGCCGCTTAACTTGCCGATGATTGCCGGCTCAGTAGCAAGCACACCACGGATAAATCTTTCCACAAAGGGATAACCTTCTTCCAGAATAACCAGCCGTTTTACGTGAGCGGCTAAGCGGCGAATTTTTTCAGCGGGAAAGGGATAGGCGCTGATGTGCAAATGTGACGGTTCCTGCGCCAGTTCCGGCAGATTTTCCAGATAGTAATTTTTAGCCAGGCCGGTGGTGATAACGCCGTAGTCGCTAAAGCTTTCGTTCAGTTTTAAGGGATTATGATCGGTTTGTTCCGAATACGCCTGCAATTCGTGCTGCATTTGTACCAATTCGTGCCACTGACGACGCGCATTGGAAGGCAGCAATATCCACGAATTAGGATTGGGCACTTTGTCCACAGGATTTTCTTGCCGCGGGCTGTCCAGTTGCACCACGGAACGGCTATGCGCTAGGCGTGTGACCAAACGAATCATTACGGGAATGTGGTATTTTTCCGACAGTTCAAAAGCTTCGCGCGTCATTTCGTACGCTTCCTGCTGATTGGTTGGTTCCAGACACATAATGCGCGCAAAATCGGCAAAATAGCGACTATCCTGTTCGTTCTGCGAGCTGTGCATACCGGGGTCGTCGGCCACCACCAACACCAATCCGCCGTGAATATCCACAATGGCTGAATTCATAAAGGGATCGGCAGCCACGTTTAATCCTACGTGTTTCATAGTTACCAAACTGCGCTTGCCGGCAAAAGAAACACCCAAAGCCGACTCGTAGGCCGTTTTTTCATTGGTGCACCACTGTGCCAGCGGTTTTTTTACCTTTTGCGAATAGCGTATCAAAAACTCCACTATTTCCGTAGACGGCGTGCCGGGATAGGCATAGGCCGATGTGACGCCGGCATGAACCGCTCCCATAGCTACCGCTTCATCTCCTAACAAAACCATTTCCGCCATATATTCCTCCGCATGATTTAGTGCGTGTTCTTTAACTTTAGATAAGATACGAATTTACAAATATTTTATGAATAAGAAATAATTTTTTTTAAATATTTTTTAGTCGAAATAGTAATTTATTTGTTTTTTGAGATTAAATGAGCAGGCTGCCCTGAGAATCCTTACGAAACTTAAACAGTTTCGCAAGGGGAATAAAACATCAATTTTATTGAAACATTTTGAAAAAACTACCATATTCTTAAATTATACAGCATTGACAGGATATTTTATTTTAAATTTGAGGATTCGTCATGAAACGAACTAATTTATTCTTGCTCGTTCTTATTTTGTTAGGCGCACAGCTCGTTTTCGCGCAGGAAGCGCCTGTTTTAACGGTTAAAAAAATCTTCACTTCGCCGGAATTCCGGCTCAAACGGCTTAATAATGCCCGCTGGCTGCCGGACGGCTCAGGCTACCTCTTCCTAAAAGAGGACAAGGAAAGAAAAATCAGTTCGCTCTACCGCAGCGATATCGCCGACGGAGCGGAAACACTGTGGTTAGACGGCGCTAAACTGACCTATCCGGGAACGGATTCCACTTTTGGCATTGAAGACTACCACATTTCGGCGGACGCTCAAAAAGTGCTTATTAAAACCGACGGTCAGCGTGTCTGGCGGCGCTATTCCAAAGCGCGTTTCTTTGTTTTCGATCGTCAGAGCAACACAATCATTCCGGTATTTTCACAAAAGCGCCGGGTGCGTCACGCTAAACTTTCGCCCGACGGTTCCGGAGTGGGCTTTGTATATGCAAACAATTTGTACTATCAAGACATAAAGAACGGCGAAATCACACAAATCACTAACGACGGATCGGCCGATATCATCAACGGACAATTTGACTGGGTGTACGAAGAGGAATTCGGTCAGGATGACGGCTGGCGCTGGTCGCCCGACGGGAAAAAGATAGCCTTCTGGCGGCTGGATCAATCGCCGGAGCCTTTATTCAGCTGGACCGATTTTGAGGGCAAACGCGGAGCCGTACATACCATTCATTATCCCAAAGCGGGGGACGCCAACGCGCTGGTAAAAATCGGCGTCTACAATCTGGAAAACCAGCGAACGCAATGGATGGATATCGGCGAAGAGACGGACATTTACATTCCGCGCATCCAATGGACGCAGGATGCTAATGTGCTCTCCATCCAGCGTTTAAACCGCTTGCAGAACCACTGGGACTTGATGTTAGCCGATGTATATTCCGGTAAAAGCAAGGTCATCCTCAGCGAAAGCGATCCCTGCTGGATTAGCATCACCGATGATGTACATTTTTTAAAAGATAAAAAACGTTTTATTACTACTTCGGAAAAAGACGGCTACCGCCACATTTATTTATATGATCTAAAAGGCCGTTTAATCCGCCAACTAACCAAAGGACAGTGGGAAGTAAGCCTGCTCTACGGCATGGATGAAGTGACTAATTGGGTTTATTTTGTGGCTAATAAAGGCGATCTGGCGCAGCGGCATATTTTTCGCATTAAAGCGGATGGTAGCCACTTGCAGCGAATAAGCAAAGAAGTCGGCAGCCATCGCGCTCTGTTTTCACCATCATATAAATATTTTATCCAAGATTTTTCCAGCACCACCATTCCGCTGCGCAGCACTTTAAACCGCGCCGACGGAAGTGTGATGCGCACTTTAATTAATAATGACATTGCACCGTTTGAAAAATATGGTCTGGTCACACCGGAATTTATCCGCTTTACCACCAGCGACGGCGTAGAAATTAAAGCGATGATTACCAGACCCAAAGATTTTGATCCCCACAAAAAATACCCGGTGCTTATTTACGGATACAGCGGACCCGCTTCCCAATTAGTGCGCAATGTCTGGGGACGTTCGGCCATGTGGTACACATTGCTCACACAAAAAGGTTACATTATTTTTACATTGGATCAGCGCGGCACGGGCGGACGGGGCAAAGCCTTTAAAAATCTGGCTTACGGAAACATCGGCAAATATGCTTTGCAGGATCATATCGAAGGCGTAAAATTCCTGCGCAGCCTGCCCTATGTGGACGCCAAGCGCATCGGCATTTGGGGATGGAGCGGCGGCGGTTACTTAACCCTGCTGGCCATGACCAAAGGCGCGGACTACTTTAAAGCGGGCGTCGCCGTTGCGCCGGTAACCGACTTTCGATTGTACGACGATATCTGGACGGAACGTTACATGGGGCTGCCACAACACAATATCGCAGGCTACGATTCTACTTCGGTTTTAAGCTATGCCAGGCGTTTTAAGGGCAAATTGCTCATCGTGCACGGCGCTTCCGACGATAACGTGCACATGCAAAACACCATGCAATTCATTAGTAAATTGCAAGTGCAGAACAAACAATTCAACCTGATGATTTATCCCGGTCGCAACCACAGCCTGATTGGCAAAGGCAGCGTATATTTGCACCTGTACACTATGATGACCGACTTCATCATTAACAACCTCTGATGACGCCTTCCCGCGGAATGGCTGATGCGTAACAAATATTGCAAAGTACGTTTTGCCCATTCTGCGGGATAAATTATTTTATTTCTCTTCCTCCTAAATATTTTAGGGCAATAGCCGAAAATTGTATTAATACAATCTATTTAATGATCTGATAAACATCCCGGATTCCTTTTAAAAATAGCATTTAAAGGAAGAGAAAGGAAAATGTCCCTCCAATACAAATTTATTCTCAGTCTGTTTCTTAGTTTCGTGCTCCTTTTCGGCTGCAGCAAGCCTAAAACGCCCATTAAAATCGGTCTGTCCATAAATCTCAGCGGACGCGGCGGCCTGGCCGGCGAATATATCCGCGATGGCGCGCTGTTGGCTATACGCGATATAAACCGAAGCGGCGGCATTAAAGGCCGGGAACTTCAGCTTTTAATTGAGGATGATCATAATAACAAAGCGGGGGTGCACCAGGCCGATTCCATTCTTATCTCCAACGGTGTTGTGGTTATCATCGGCCATTCCACCTCACAAAACACTATTTTCGCCTATCCCTACATTCAAAAAAAGAAAATGCTTCTGTTTACGCCTTACGCGGCCACCACTAAGCTATCGCAAAAAGATGATTATTTTATCCGTACTCAAGTAGACAACCGGCAGTATGGCATAGCCTTCTCTAAGTATTTTTCTTCCCATAATATCAAACGCATCGCCTTTTTAATGGATTTTTCCAACCGCGCTTATGTGGAAGATTTAGCCAATCAAATCATCCGCTATTCTGACAGTAAGATTGTTGCCCAAATTCCCTTTAACCCCAAAAAGAAGATTTCCTGGCCAAAAATAATTAAGACTCTGGTTTTCTCAGAGGCTCAGGCCATTGTGTTGTTAACCGAGGTCAGTATGACCAGTTTAGCCGCTCAAAAGCTACGTTCCCGTGGATTTAACGGAATACTGATGGGCTCTATCTGGTGTCAAACGCCGGACTTAATCCGCTTTGGCGGAAAAGCTCTGGAACAATTTGTCATCATATCATTCATCGATCCCAATATCGACAACCCGCTGATGCAGTCGTTTCGCCAAAAATTTTCTCAGGCATTTCAACGGCCGGTGTCCGCCCGCTCTATGCGTGCCTACGAAATAATCACCATCCTGAGCCGTGCCCTGGAATCGCTGCCGGAAGTAACAACGGAAGAGTTAAAAAAAACACTGCTACGCGGAAAGTACCATACACTATTGGGCACTGTCAGATTCGATAGCGATGGAGATGTGCAGCGCCCCGTTTACGAAATAACCGTGGAAAATGGCCGTTTCAAAACCAAAGGGAGTATTCATTGAAAAAAGCTTTTTCCATGGCACAATATTTACGCCGTATTATTCTTACGGTGGGATTGCTTAGTTTTCTGATTGTCTCCATTATCCGCGCTTTAGTGGATATTTCCGATAAAAAACAAGAACTGTCCGACCTCATGTATCGTACGGTGGAAACCTATCAATATCTGGTGCAGGACTACTTTGAAAATTTTGATCATAATATTACGCAGGCCATACAAGAGATCTATAAAAAAGAACCGGCTAAATTCATTACCTATATAAACAACTATCTGAATCTCACAAGTCCCAATGATATTTATCTTATTGTTGATCGCAGTAATATCATACACGATATTTCTCCGGGATTTCAGGAATATATCGGTATTAAATTTTTAAAAAATGACGTTCCCCAAGGATATGTTCATCAGTCCCGGCTTACCCTGTACCCTGTAATGGATATAAAATATCCTTTAGACGAAAAACACACGTTGATTATTGAGCGGGATATTAAAAGTCTGCAAAAATTATTCAAGCGTTACCAACCGGTAAAAATTTCTGAGCAGGGCGAATTGTTCATTCTTAATAATAACGGCATTGTGGTCATGCATCCCCGCCAGCAATGGGTCAACAGCCGCTATAATCTGGGATTTGAATTAACCCATTGGACGCCTAAAGACAAGCATGGCCTGCAATCGTATCAATACGGCGGCAAAACCATTCTCAATGTAAAGGCAGATCTAAAAATACCGGCCGGATGGACGCTCTATTATTCTATCCCCTATCAGACACTGATCAACTACTTTATCTCGGCCTGGCTCTATGATTTTCTTCTTATTGCCGGGTTTATTATTCTTTCAATTATTTTTATCGTTTACTTTGTCCGCAAAAAAATCACACAACCCATACAGGACCTGGTATCCAACCTGGCGACCATAGAAACCGGCCGGGAACAATTAAGCTGGCCGGAGCCAGCCTCTTTCGCGAGTCAGGAGGTCGAGCAAATTAAAGAGGCCGTCTTCGAAATGCTGAATAACATTCATCACTTTCAGGAACAACTGTTGGAGCGCGAAGAGATTCTTAAAACAGTAACGGATCATTCATTAGACTGGTCCTATTGGAAAGGAGACGACGGCCGGCTCATCTATACATCGCCAAATTGCCTGGCTCTCACCGGTTATAGCCAGGATGAGTTTTATCGTAATCCCGATTTAATTAATACCATTATCTATGATGATGACAAATCTCTTTGGACCAATCATGTTCATATTATTAACAAGGGAAATACTATTGAACCCATTGAGTTCCGGATTGTAAGAAAGGACGGACATTTAAAGTGGATTCGCCACGTCTGTCAGCAAATCACCAGCGCAGATGGTACAAAGCGAGGAATACGCGGCAGTAACAACGATATTACCCAGCGTAAAAAAGCAGAACTGGCCTTTCAGGAACAGAGTTACCGTTTGGAAACCACCTTGCAAAGTATTGCCGATGGCGTTATCGCGCTGGATACACAAAAACGAATTATCTTAATGAATAAAGCTGCCGAATATCTTACAGGCTGGGACAAAACAGAAGCAATCGGAAATTCCATTGAACATGTGTTTAATATTCAGATAGAGAACGGGCCTTCTCTTAATGAATTATTGAGCGAAGTAATCATGCGCGGTAAAAAAATTGAGTTAGAAAAGAACGGGCGCTTAACGGCTAAGGACGGCCGCGAGTTTCTTATTTCCGACAGCGCGGCGCCGATTCTGGACGAACACGGTTATATTTACGGTGTGGTCATTGTTTTCCGGGATATTACACAACGCGTTAAAATGGAAGAGGAATTGATTCGCGCTCAAAAATTGGAATCCATCGGCGTGCTGGCCGGAGGGATCGCTCATGATTTTAACAATATTTTAACGGCTATTCTGGGCAACATCATGTTAGCCAGAGAATTCAGCGCCGATGTAAAAATCGCTCAACGGTTACAGGAAGCAGAAAAAGCGACATTGCGGGCTAAAACGCTCACAAACCAATTGCTCACATTTTCTAAAGGGGGTTTGCCTGTTACCAAAACAATGGCCATTGAGCGGCTTGTCAGGGAATCCTGCTCTTTTGCGCTTACGGGGTCATCGTGCAAACTTGAGCTGAATATTCCTGAAAATCTATGGAACGCGAACATCGATGAAGGGCAAATTAGTCAGGTATTACATAATATCGTCTTAAATGCCGCTCAGGCCATGCCTTCCGGGGGCATCATCCGCGTATCAGCTAACAATTTTACATTAGGTACGGAAGATAAACTACCTTTGGCGCCGGGGAAGTATATCTTACTTAAGATTGAAGATCAGGGAATCGGTATTGCACCGGAGTACCTTAACCGGATATTTGATCCCTATTTTACGACCAAAAATCGCGGTAACGGGCTGGGATTGGCCACGTCTTATTCAATCATAAATAATCATAATGGCCATATAACGGTCAGTTCTACTCCTGGAAAAGGAACCATTTTCAGTATTTATTTACCTGCCGGCAAAGATGATAAAACAGAAAAAAACGATGATGCTGTATCGGAACGCTTCTCGTTTTCCGGAAAAGCTCTTATTATGGATGATGAAGAACCCGTACGTGAGATCCTCAAAACCATGTTAACACAAATAGGCTTTACGGTTGACGCCGCGGAAGACGGCCGCAGCGCTCTTAACATCTTTACAAGCAAAAAAAAGGAACAGCATGGATCTTATGATTTAATCATCATGGATTTAACCGTTCCCGGCGGCATGGGTGGAAAAGAAGCCGTAAAGAAAATCCGTGCCATGGACGAGGATGTGGCCGTACTGGTCAGCAGCGGCTATTCCAACGATCCCGTGCTGTCGCATTACTACGATTTTGGATTTAACGCTGTGGTTAAAAAGCCTTTTACTTTTGAAGAACTGGCAGAAACCGTAAAAAATGTGCTGACTAAAGCTACATAACGCCCAGGGAATCCAAATAAATTCTATGTGTATTAGCTCTTGAACCAGTTAAAACTGTGTAATCTCCCCCGCTTTATCACAAAACTGTCACAAAATAATCATATTTAATAAAATCTGCTGTTTTTTCAATTACTTTGGAATAAGATGAAATATTTTGCGTTATAGTTTTTGAAATTCAAATTTGACATTAGTTACCAATCAATCCAAAGGAGATTAACATGAATAATTCCAAAACCAAAACGCTGAGCGCCTTTTTTGCCTTGTTCGCAGCCATTGTTTTTTTTGCGGGAAGCGCAACGGTTAACGCCGGACAGATTTCTGCGAACGGTCAGAGCGTCATTACTAACGCTACGGCTACACTGGCGTCTGTGCCCGCGCTTAGCGGCCACGTATTGAACAAATTCGATGCCAAATGCGGAGCCGGCAAGTGCGGCAGCGACATGAAGAAAACCACAAAGGATGCTTCTAAAAAAGTAACTAAAAAAGCCGCTAAAAAAGAAGGTAAGTGTGGCGAAGGTAAATGCGGCGCGGGTAAATGTGGTTCAGGCGACAAAACCGCTGCCAAAAAGACCACTAAGACGGCTGCCGAAAAAACGAATAAAACCGTCAAAAAGGATTCTAAATGCGGCGCCGGTAAATGTGGGGCAGGCAAATGCGGTAGCGGCGAAAAAACCGCTAAAAAGGCCGCTGATAAAACAGTTAAAAAAGTTTCCGATAAAAAAGACGCCAAGTGCGGCGCCGGCAAATGCGGCAGCAAATAAACGCAAGTCCGGTATTCCAGGCAAAACGCCGAGCTAAAAACTAAAATATCGTTTTCTGGCCGGGGAAATCAAAAGGCCTTACACCTTGATTGTGTGTGAGGCCTTTTTTATTTAGCGCTGTCCGGTCTTTTTGATAATATGGTAACCAAATTGCGTGCGGACGATACCGCTGATGCGTCCCACGGACATTTTTTTAACCGCCTCTTCAAATTCACGCACCATCTTGCCGGAATCAAACCAGCCCAAATCGCCGCCTTTACTCTTGCTGGGACAGGTGGAATACTCTTTTGCCAGCGCCCAAAAATCCGCGCCGGCCTTTAATTTTTTTAGAATATGATTCGCCAGATTTCTGTCTTTAACCAATATATGGCTGGCCCGCCATTCCATGTTGTTTCCTCCCCTGGTTGAACATTTTAGCTGAAATATTAAAACTAAATCCCATACGGATCAAATGGCGAATTTTTAAACGCAAAGGGGAAATATTTTCCTTTTTTGATTTTAGCCATTCTCTGCAGGCTAAAGCTCCTATCCCTTGCTATTAAAGGGATTACATCTCATATAAACTTATGGCACGGGGTTTGAATAGAAATAGATCAAACTCAAAACGGAAAGGAAGGGCATGGAAGCGACAGTGCAGATAGAAACCTTGGAAGCACAATTAGCCAGCGTTGAGATTATCGAAATATGCGCCTGGTGCGATCGAGTCAAAATCGAAGGTACTTTATTTCGCAAGGCTCATTGGGTCAACAGAAGTTCTCTTAATCTTTCGTCTACCGGCTACCTGTTTAGCCACGGCATCTGCCCGGACTGCAAACGGCGTCTGGCCGAAGACAACTAAGCAAGCCTATTTAACAAATCAAGAATTATAAGATATTGCCGAACGAAGCGTTCGATATACTCCAATAGAAATGGTTTGAATACAAACCATTTCGTCCTGAGAGTTGAGTGTTTTGTACGAAATCCCGATTTATCGGGATGATACCGATTACCTTATTTGCGCCACAGGCGCCCCTTCAGGGTAAGCCATTTACTGATCGGTATACAAATATAATTTTTCACTTTGGTGATACATATTTCTTTCTAAAAAACTATGCACTATAACGCTTGTCTCGACAGGACATTTTGTCTCTAACCACAGCAGTGCTGTAGATTATCCGCTAATCAGCGCGACCCATTGTCCGCGGTAACATCCGAAAACAGTTTTTTAAGGCGCCGTTTTTCCTCGGCCAGGCGAAACAGGCTGTGCACCGGTTCTACGCCAATGCCGGCGGCAATCCCGCTGATGACGGCATCCAGTGTTTTACCGGGTGCGGCAATGCCCATATCTTTCAGAATGCCCAGGTCAAATTGCACGCATATAAAAATTCCTAAGACAATGCCCACAGAATAGGTAACCACTGAAATAATAAATTTGCGCAAAATTGGCCGGACTGATTGTTCGTCAAAGATGAGGCCGTTTTTTTGCAGCCGCGTTTTCATTGTTTTCCAGTACCAGCCGTATACGGCTTGCACAAATCCGATCTTGGGAACAAACCATTGTAAAAGTAATTTCAGATACTGTGTGATGCGGTTAATGATTGTGGCGACAATGATCAGAAAAAAGTACACCTTAATCATATCCGCGGAATACAGGCCCGTGGGATCTGCGCCGGGAGTTTGGGCGACAGCCGGTATCACGCCCACAAATAGCAGGCTGGCAATGATGTACGGATGTATTTCATTTTGCTTAAACATAAATATACTTCAGTTTTTTGAACTGTTCGATTTCCGCTTGAATTCGTTCGTCTTTTCCCCATGCTTTGATTATCTGAGTTGACTTGGCTACCAGACGGTCAAAGGGAAAATTATTTCCCGGGCAGGCGCCCCGGGCGCCGCGGTTGCTGCGATAGTGCTGTAGCACATTCTGTTCACCGATATCGTACAAAATGCGCCACAAAGCGATTATTTTAGCCGCCGTTTCTATTTGCCGCTCGCCGGGCCGACGCTGGTTGACCTTGCGCTGATTGTTCTTTTCCTCTTCGCTCAAATTGAAATTGCCCACCAAACACAACCCCAGCGAGTTGCTGTTGGAAACGCGCGGCGAGCGCGCCATGTGCCAGCCGACAGAATCCCAGCGGCAGTAATTATGATAATTCCCGTCGTAGGTGATAACGCAGTGGTAGGAGGGGTCCAGTGTGTAAGTGCCGCGGTCGTTGCTGCGCGGCGTCTTTTCCAGCCGCACAATATCCTCAAAAGATAATCGCTGGCTGGTGCCCGAATGATGCAGCACGATGTATTTGGGATTTACTTTACGCAAAGAGTGACCCGCTTTATCGGGATATAATCCTCCGCTGTACGCGACGCCTAAATGCGAAAATTCTCCGCCGGAAGCTGCCTGCGGCGCTTTTGTTAGTTGCTGCGCTTCGGCCCGCAACCGCTCTTTTTTAACCAGCTCCTTTTTCTCATTAAGGAAGGACATCATCTGATGAATCGGTTCGCTGCCGCCGGAGATAAGCACGCCGGAAAGCAGGATATCCCACCACGGCGCCTGCTGCGCGCTAATTAAGCCCAATTGTGTAAAAATACCCAGGTGACCTTGCCGGCAAATCACGACGCCGCCAATAAAGCCAAAAGTCTGCATAACAATCATCTTACGCAAACGCCGTTTTTCTTCCTGTTCGGGCGTCCGGCGAATGCCTAACAAAGCAGATAGAACATTCCCCGAACCACCGACCAATCCGCCGAAATAAAACAGTTTGTCCAGATATTCCAGTAAACGTTCAATAATCAGTGAGGCCGCTAGAAACTTAAAGAGGACGGCAATAAAATGTTCCAGTTCAGCCATAAAACTCCTAAAAATATATTGTTAAAATAAGCGCCGGTTACCGGAAGTTGGGAATTATCCTTAAAACACGCTTGTTACCAGCAAGGATTCCACCTGCGCCATTAACACAAATTGAAAGACCCTGTTTCCTGATTCCCGTTCCCAATAGCTTTTTCTATTGCGAACTTAAATATCGATATACTTCACCAAATCGTCGCGCTTTTCCAGGTGTACCAGCCAGCCGCGAAAGACCATATCGGCAATCAGCGCCTTCATTTCTGGCAGGGCAAAATGGTGTTTGTAACAAAAATGCCACACATCCAGCGGCCCTTGCGTCAATTCCGTTAAAAACAATTCATCCGGCAGCAACTCTTCGTTGTTTTCGATCTTCAGAATGATCTCTTCCAGCGCTTCCTGTCCTTTGGGCTTGATATGGCGCGGCGAGAACCAGTAATTAGGCTGATTGATTAAATCGCAGATGGGAAACTGCCGCCGTTCGCCGGTAAATTCCCGTAATAAATCGATGCTTACCAGATAGGTGTTTTCCTCGTCGCCCCACAAATCCCGCCAAACGGCCAAATCCTGTTTTTTCAACCATTCAAAAAAGGCAATCTCAAAATCCGGCAGCCGCATTAAAGTGTAGCCGTGGAAATAATCAATCACGTGCTCCAACTCATCGGTGCGGATTTCATCTAATTCGCTGGCCGTAAAGCTGAGAAAATCCATTTTCTTACGTTGCGCCTCTTTGGCTGCTAATAATCGTGTAATATTCATATGTAAAAAATAGGCTTATTTTATCTTGTTTTCAACCTGCGTTAAAACTTTTTCTAATTTTACGCCGGCCTGTTGTTCCAGTTCATTACAGCGGGCTTTCATTTCTTTCACAAATTGCCGGTCTTCGATATCTTTTAAATTGATCAGTACGTTGTAAACGCCGCCCTTTACTCCGGCAAAGGACATTTGCGCGCCCACGCCCACATCGGTAATAGAATTGGGATTGCCGTACTGCACAACTACCTGCGCCACATCCAAAGCCTGCAAGCTCAGTTCGGCCGTGCGTAAGGGCACCTGAACGGCCTGTTTTAATCCGTCCTGTTCCGCCTGGTGTTTTAAGCGTTTTTCCTCGTCGGTTTTAGAAGGCAGACGCCGGGCATTCATGTAAGCGTTAAAGGCGTTGGTGTCGGCGTCCACTGCTTTAATCAGCGCAAATTTGATTTCCTGCGCCTCTTCCGCCGCTTTGTTCAGCGGTTCATCCACAGCCTCGCTGCCACGCTTGTTAGCGGTAAGATTGGCCACCATCGAAGAGAGCGCCGCGCCCAAACTGCCGGCCAAAGCGGCAATGGAACCGCCGCCCGGAGCGGGAGATTCGCGCGATACCTCATCCACAAAATCGCTTACCTTCATCTGCACTAAGGGATCGTTGCTTAAATCCGGCAGGCCCAGCACACGCTCTTCTATCTTAAAATCGGTAACGTCCTGCAGTCCCAGCGACTGAACCGCCGTTTCCAGGACGTCACGAATCGGAATGCCCAGCGAGCGCCCCTGACGGCGCAGATAAAAACGACCGCTTTCCAACAGCGCCGGATATGGCACCATACCGACCACTTCGCTCCCGGTAACAATTAAACCGCGTTCGGCGGCCAGCTGGCGTGTTTCTTCCAATACATGGTGCATGGAAGTAATTTTGTAATCCGTTAAATTAATGGAAATCTGCGCCCGGTCGTATTCCGGCACCATCCAGCCGATGGCCTTGCAGTGGCTGAACCTGCCCGGTTTTTTTACCGATTTGCCTTCGGGATGCTTGGGATTAATGCCGTTCAGACGCAGCAAAGCCGCTAAATCATACCCGTGTTCCTTTTGGCAGTGGACGATGGTTTCTTCCATCGTGCCGCCTACAAATTCGCAACTGCCGCAGGGATAGCGGCCTTCTCTGTATTTCAGAATTTTACCGCCTTTAAAATAGAAGGGCTTGGTATTTCCGTTGCGCGCCGAGCGCCCCTTTTCGCGCAGTTCAAAAGCGATATCAGTTGCGTATTTGGGTTCGCGTGTATTTAGCGAAATATTGTAAGCGATTAAAAATTCGCGCACGCCGATCACTGTGGCGCCGGATTTGGCGTTAAATTCCGCCGGGCCATAATCGGGCTTCCATTCCGGTTTTTTTAGTTTTTCGGCCAGGCCTTCGTATTCGCCCTGGCGGATAACCGCTAAATTTTTACGCTGCGGCGTCTGCGCCGATTTTTCATACAGATACACCGGAATGCCTAATTCGTCGCCCACACGCTGCGCCACCTCTTTGGAAAGGGCTACGCATTCCTGTTCGGAGATGCCGCTGACCGGCACAAACGGGCACACATCGGTGGCGCCCATGCGCGGATGCGAACCGCTATGTTTGCTCATATCGATCAGCTCGGCCGCTTTTTTAATGGCTGCAAAAGCCGCTTCTTTTACTGCTTCGGGCGCGCCGATAAAAGTAACCACCGTGCGGTTCATCTCGGCGCCCGGGTCCACATCCAGTAATTTTATGCCTTCAACGGCTTCTATCTGGTCGGTGATTTGCTTGATTACCGATTCATCCCGACCTTCGGAAAAATTTGGCACGCATTCAACCAAAGCCTGTTCCATATTAATTTTTACTCCTTTTTAGGTTCCGTTATCCGTTACAGAAAAAGGAACTTAATAAAATCTTAGCTAATTCTAAAGAAAAAAAGAACCTTTGTGCGAACAACAGAGCCGCTTGCGGGCCGGAGACTCGCACGACTATGGGCAATGGCTATTCCACCTTCCCTCTGAAAAATACGCTGATAAATTTTAACGGTTCTAAATTCTCAAATATAATGGTCAATGTCCCCAAAATCGGCACAGCCAGAATCATGCCGGCAATACCCCAGATATAGCCCCAAAAGATTAAAGATAAGATCACCATCAACGGACTCAGATTCAGCGAACGCCCCATCAAACGGGGCTCCACGATATTGCCCATAGCCATCTGCAGCAAAGTGATGACCAGCAGTAACCAGAAAGCCAGCGACATGGAACCAAATTGCAGCAGACTAAAGAGTACGGGCAGTAAAGAGGCGATGATAGCGCCAATATTGGGAATAAAATTAAAAAGAAAAATGATGAAACCCCAAAAAATAGCAAAATCCAAACCGAACGCATAAAAAACGACAATGCTGACTAAACCCAAAATAAAACTGGCCAATGTCTTGGCGCCTAAATATTTTTGTACCTGTGTGGTCACATTTTCCACAATCAAAATAATACGGCTGGCTCGATGGTCAGGAAAGGCAATACGGATTTTATAGCCGAGGTTACGTTTGCCAATCAGTAAATAGGCGATAAAAATAATTACGATAATCACTTTAACCAAAAAGGTTACAAAGGTGCCCAGACTGTTCAGTACGCCCTGGGCAATGGAAAAGCGCTGCAGCGTATCCAGCCAGTTGATTTGTTTCCACAATTGCAGGTTAAGCGGCTGGCCGAATAAAATCTCAATTTGATGATTCATATCCTTAAGCCCGGAAATCATACGCCCCTGATAGTCGGGAAATTGTTTGACAAAAAGCTGTATATTGGCGTAAACCAACATGCCCAGTAAGTACAAAACCACAAAGGCAAACAGCAGCGTCAGCAAAACCGCCAGGGCATGAGGGATTTTGAAGCGCGTTAAAACCGATACAATTGGTTCCAATATAAAGGTTAGAAAAACGGCCACCATAAAGGGCACAATAATCGTCTTACCGATGATCATAATCCAGACGGCTAAAATAAAGAGAATGATGCCCAGGGTGATATTAAGCAGACGCAGATCGCCGCCTAAAAAACCTTTGTCTTCGGGGAATCCCATATCAGGCTACCCAGATAGTTTTAATGTTTACAAATTCTTTGATGCCATAATGCGAAAGCTCGCGCCCGTAACCGGATTTTTTTATGCCGCCAAAGGGCAGGCGCGGGTCGGACTTGGTCATGCCGTTTACAAACACCGCGCCGGATTCAACGCGGCGCGCCACGGCTATGGCCTTTTGCACATCGCGCGACCATACGCTGCCGCCCAACCCAAATTCGGAACTATTGGCCACGGCGATGGCTTCTTCCGCATCGCGCACCGGAATGATGGCTGAGACGGGGCCAAAGGTTTCCTGATGATACACCGCCATGCCCGGCCGTACATCGGCCAGCACTGTCGGCTCATAGAAAAAGCCCTTACCGTCCGCTCTTTTACCGCCGGCCAGCGCCCGCGCGCCGCGTTCGATGGATTGCCGCACCTGCTCGTCTAATTCCTCCACTAAATCCAGACGGGCGAGGGGTCCCACTTGCGTCTCTTCGTTTAAAGGATCGCCCAGACGCATGGCCTGCATAATGGCCGTTTGCTGAGCCTCAAATTCGGCCACGCGCGATTCCACCACAATAAAACGTTTGGCGGCAATACAGCTTTGCCCGGCATTGAGCATACGCGCCTGGGATGCGGTAACCACACAGGCCGGAATATCAGCGTCTTCCAAAACGATAAAGGGATCCGAACCGCCCAACTCTAAAACGGTTTTTTTGATTTCGCTGCCGGCGATGGCGGCCACCCTACTGCCGGCCAGTTCGCTCCCGGTTAGCGTTGCCGCTTTTACCAGCGGATTGCGGATTACCGCTTCCACTTTGGAAGATGATATCATCAGCGTACGGAACAGATTTTCAGGAAAGCCGGCCTCGCGGAAAATCGCTTCGATAGCCAGGGCCGAGCCCGGCACGTTGGAAGCATGTTTAAGCACAGCGGCATTTCCGGCCATCAGGGCCGGAGCGGCAAAGCGAAACACCTGCCAAAAGGGAAAATTCCAGGGCATCACCGCCAGAATTACGCCCAACGGTTCAAAAGCCACAAAACTCTGACTGGCATCGGATTCGATATATTCATCGCGTAAAAATTGAACGGCATGGTCGGCATAGTAATCGCAGACCCAGGCGCATTTTTCCACTTCGGCGCGCGACTCTTTAATCACTTTACCCATTTCACGGCTCATCAGGCTGGCATATTCTTCTTTGTTGCGACGCAAGACATCTGCGGCGTTATGCATCAATTTGCTGCGTTCGCTCATGGGCCTTTGCCGCCAGTATTGGAACGTACTGTCTACATCAAAAATAATTTGGCTGACTTCTTCTGCGGAGTGTTCGCTATATTCGGCAATAAGCTCTTCTGTGGCCGGATTGATGGCTTTCATTTCCCTGACCTCCAAATTTTATATTTGAATTAGAAAAGCAGCTTCCATGCTTCGTAAAAAAGATAAACACTGATAACCCAAAGGGCATATCCCAATCCATGGATGATTTTATTGATAATCTGTATTTTCAATTTTTTCCGGTGGCGAATTAAAAAACCGGAAAAAAGATAGAACCAGACGACCGAGCCGACGCCCACCGCCATGGCGTAAGAGGCGCTGTTGAGCAGTTGATATTTTCCGGGAAGACGCTGCGGTTTTTTGTGTTCAGGGGCCGCGGGCTGCACCATGAGAGAGGAAGAATCTCCCCCGTTTAGCATAATTTGATTGGATTGATCGTTAATGGATTCCACGTTATTACTGAGCACATTATCCAAACCGCCCACATTAAGCCCCAGAGAAGCGGCCAGCGACAGAATAAAAAAAGACGACGTAAGCCAGCCAAAAAAGAGCGAGGGGTTAAGAAAATTGATGGTTAAACCGGTAAAAAATTTTCCCCGCCGTTGGAAGCGCCTGGCCGGCAAAGCTACTTTATTTTGTTCGTCAAAATGATCTAAATCCAGATTGGTCCTACGCACGCGAAAACCGATGTAAAACAGGAAAAAGGCGCCAATTAGCAAGGCATACGGAATATAAGGCTGATACCAGGCAAAGAGCTGGGTAAATCCGAAGACAGCAATAAAACAGTACAATATATCCACTAAAGCCGCGCCCGAAGCGGTAAATAAAGCGAAATGCCGATCGCCTTTTAAGGCGTGCGAAGTGATAATGATACTTACCGGACCGGCTACTGGCACCGAAAAGAAAAATCCGGCGGCAAAACCGATAACAGATAGTGTAATAAGGCTTTCAATTTCCAACATAAGATTAAATCTTCAGCTAAGTAAAAATCCGTTTTCCTGCAAAGACAAAAGATAAACAAATCGGGAATTTAATCCAAAATCTTTTATTTTGGAAGATAGTCAGCGGCCAGCTGCGTGAACCGATCCACCTGCGCCTTTTGCCAGTTGGCGTCGCGCTTCAAACGGGAGGCCAGAATACTGCTCACGGCGGGAGCCATTTCCATGGCGGCGCGGGCGTCCAGGAACAGAATACGGCGGCGGCGCGCTAAAAAATCCTCTACCGTGCGGCACCATTCATGATCAACCGCCCAAACGACTTCGGCGGCGTAAACTGCGTGCCGCTCATGCAGGGAACGGTTCCATTGCGCCTCTTGCTCCATGAGCGCTTTAATATGAAGAGCGTCGCTGCCATAGGGCTGCAGAGCGCCGAACTGCTGCGAGGCTTCATAAAAACCGTGGATATTCAAATTCACCGTGACCGAAGGGCGTGATTCCAGATCAGCCAACAGAAGCGCCTGCCCGATGGTATCTTCGGCCATCACGCGGTAGGTGGTCCATTTGCCGCCGGCAACGGTCACTAACCCCGACGGCGAGATAACAACAGAGTGTTCACGGGAGATAGCTGCCGTGTTTTGTGTATCTTCCGCAGCCACTAAGGGACGGATACCGGCAAAGACGCTTAAGATATCGCTGCGCTGCGGATCGCGCGTTAAATAGCGGGCGGCATGTTTGAGTAAAAAATCGATTTCCGATTCCATAGCTTTCGGTTCCGGCTCGGTTATAGCCAGCGGGGTTTCGGTAGTGCCCACCAGGGTGTGTTCATACCAGGGAATGGCGAATAAAATGCGCCCGTCGTCTGTATGCGGCACCATGATGGCGCTATCCCCGGCTAAAAATTCCTTGGGCAGTACGATGTGCACACCCTGGCTGGGGCGGATAATATGCGGGCAGTTAGGATCGCCCATGCGGCGGACCGCATCGGAAAACGGCCCGGTGGCATTGATGACGGCGCGCGCCCGCAAGGTGTACGATTTACCGCTTTCGGCGTCTTCAGCCACTACGCCGCAGACCAGGCCTTGTTCTTTTACAAGCTCACGCACCGGCATATAGTTCAAAACCACGGCGCCCTGCTCCGCTGCTGTTTGCAAAATATTGATCACCAAACGGGCGTCGTCGAATTGTCCGTCGTAATATATGGTTCCGCCGTTTAATCCGCGCTGTTCGATATTGGGAATTTTAGCAATGGTTTCGGCTTTAGATAGATGGCGCGAAGAACCAAAACCGGCTTTACCGGCCAGCATATCGTACAATTTTAAACCGATACCGTAAAAGGGACCTTCCCACCAATCGTAACTGGGCACGACAAAGGCCAGATTATGCACCAGATGCGGCGCGTTCTTTAACAGCACGCCTCGTTCGCGTAGCGCTTCCAATACCAGCGATATATTGCCCTGCGCCAGATAGCGCACGCCGCCATGAATCAGTTTGGTGCTGCGGCTGGACGTGCCTTTGGCAAAATCGTGCTCTTCCAGCAGCAAAACGCTGTAACCGCGCGTAGCGGCCTCCAAGGCAACGCCGCTGCCGGTGGCTCCGCCGCCGATAACGATGAAATCCCAGATTTGTTTTTTATCGCTTAAGCGATCGATTCCTTGCTGGCGGTTCATGGGTATTCCTTTTTGGTTGTTTTTTTGTAAGACAATTTAACTTTAATCTGCTGTCAGATTTATAACGCCAAGATTATTTTTAGATCAGGAACTCTCCCGAAAGGACGGCTTTACCGGGAGCTGGGAATTATTCCACAGGCGCGCTTGTTTCCATCTTATAAAGACTCCTTCGGAGAGATTAAGAAAAAGAGCAAAAGTAAGATGAAAATATCCCCTAAACTAAAATAAATACCTTTACTCATAGGAACAGTGGATACTGTTTTGCAGGCAAGTTCCCAGTTCCTAATTACTTCTCCAACTTTTGCCGCAGATAGCCGGGACGATTGGTCGTAATGCCAGCCACGCCTAAATCACAGAGTTGGCGCGCACGGCGCGGGTCGTCAACCGTCCAAAATACGATTTTTTTATTTTGCTCGTTCAAGAGCCGCATCATTTCCGGCGTCAGGGGAAAGGCGGCATTGGCGTCCAAACCATCCAGACCATACTCATCCACGAGTTGCATCCATTTTGTAAACGGAAGACGCCGCTGGCGGTCATCAAAAATCAGATACGCTTCAAAAGCCGGCATCCGTTGTTTCAGTTCGGCCAGCAACGGGCCGTCAAAGGAAATGAAACGCGCCTGCCGCGCATTGAGGGAGAGTTTTTGCAGGGCGGAAATAATTTGCCGGCCGCATTTTATCTCGATGAAGATTTTGGCCGCTGGCGGCATGGTTGCCAACACTTCCCGCAAAAGAGGAATGCGCTGGCCGGCCCATTGCGCCCCCTTCCAACGGCCGGCGTCTAATTGCCGCAGGTCATTAAAATCGCTTTCTTCAATTACAGAAGCGACGCCTGTGGTGCGCAGCGTATCGGCGTCGTGCATGACCATGATGTGTCCGTCCTTGCTGAGGTGCACATCGATTTCTACGGCGTCCGCCTGTAATTGCCAGGCCATTTCGATAGCCGCCAGAGTATTTTCCGGCGCCCGGGCGCTGGCCCCGCGATGGGCGATGATTAACGGCTCAGCCATTATTGTGCCTTTGTAAATATTCCTTCCGCAGCAGGCCGAAACGGAAAATACTGTAATATTTTCCGTTAAAATATTTGGCTTCGCGTAACTCGCCTTCCGGCTGGAAGCCCATTTTTTCCAATATTGCTTGCATCGTCTTGTTGTACGCTATCACTTCGGCTTCCAGACGATGTAAATTCATCGTTAAAAATACATATTCCATGAGCATTTCCAACGCCTGCTTACCTAAGCCGCGGCCGCGAGCATCCTTTTTTAAAAAAACGCTGAACTCGGCCTTACGATTAAACCAGCGGATGTTTTTAAGGCTTATCTCGCCGATGGTTTCTTCTGCAAGGCAAATTTTAAAGTGCAAAGCGGTCGGCATATCCGCAGGATACAAATGTACTTCGCTGAGGTTTTGCACATCTTCGTAAGCGGATATGAGGCGGGCAATCTCAGGATCATGCGCCCCGGCGGCCACTAAATTGAGATTACCTTGTTGCAGTATCATAGATATACCTCTGCAATTAAATTGTTACAAAGATTTTTTGCGCGAATACAACGGAACCGGCTGCGCATTGCCGAATGTTTTTTGCAGTACGCGATGCAGATACGGCGCCGTAACAATGACTACGCCAGCCATAGCCAACCCGCCGACAACATCAATTACATAGTGATAGCGCAAATACACCGTAGAAAATATCAGGCTGGTACCGATAACAAGCAAGACATAAAAATATTTTTTATGAAAACGGCGGGCATAGAACATGGTTAAAAAGGTCATGGCCGTATGGCCGCTGGGGAAACAATCCCGCTGAATATTTTCCAGCGTATTCAGCGTATGGCGGATTAATTCCGTAAAAAACAATCCCCTGACCGGTTCCTGTTGCAAATGCGCCAGCGAAAAACGCGGGCCGATGGCCGGAACCGTAAAATAGAGCAAATACGAAAGATAAAATCCGTACACCATGATTAGTGTAAAAAAGTCCAGCTCTTCCATACGATTTTTAAAATAAAGGAGCAAAGCTAACACCAGCGGAATAAAGTAAAAGGTGGAATACACAATTTGCAGATATTCCGTCAGCGCAGGAAACGAAATTTGTTCCAGCCAAATGGTAGGATGCACGCCAAAGAGGGCATAATCGATTTTTATAAGCAGGGCGTCCATATCCTGCGGGCGCACCGTGTGCACCAGATAGTGCAATTCGGCAAAATTAAGAGGAACGGTAATCAACGGATTCCATAAACGCAGCCAGTTTAACAACGGCAGAGAAGGCATCTGCGGCAAACGCCATAAGAAGAGAATGATCACAATATGCAGCAATAAAAACAGCCCCGCATACTGAATTTTCCCGAAATGGGTCAGTAAAATCAACAAAACTATGATTTGATAGATGATATTAACGGCATCCGCGCTGCGCAGCCGGCCAAGATAAAATTCTGTTCGTTTATTCATTGGTGTTTAGTTTGATAAAAGGTTTAAGGCAGTTGTTAGCTTTCAGCATGGCGTTAAACGTTATGCGTTGCTCCTTAAACATTAAGCATGGAGAGACCGAACCACGCTTATACGCTTAACGCTTTACTATTTTCTGATTTCTGTTTTCTTGTCGCTTAGCGCCTAATTATCTATTCTTAATTATATATTATCTGCTTCCTGATTCTTAATTTTTAATTCGTAATTGTTTTACAGCGGTATGTTGCCGTGCTTTTTGGGCGGATTAGAATCGCTCTTGTTCTCTAACATGCGCAGTGATTGAATAATGCGGATGCGCGTCATTTCCGGTTCAATCACTTCATCAATGTATCCACGCTCGGCCGCCTGATAGGGATTGGCAAATTTTTCGCGGTATTCTTTTTCTTTCTGCGCCAGCATTTCTTCGGGATTTTCGCTGGAAGCGATTTCTCGCTTAAAAATAATTTCCGCCGCGCCTTTGGGTCCCATAACGGCGATTTCGGCCATGGGCCAGGCAAAATTGGCATCGCCGCGAATGTGTTTGGAACTCATCACGTCGTACGCCCCGCCATATGCTTTACGGGTGATTACCGTAATTTTAGGCACTGTGGCTTCTGAATAGGCGTACAGCAGTTTGGCGCCGTGTTTAATGATCCCGCCCCACTCCTGATTGGTGCCCGGTAAAAATCCCGGCACGTCTTCAAAGGTGATTAACGGAATGTTGAAGGCGTCGCAAAAGCGTACAAAACGGGCCGCTTTGATGGAAGAGTCTATATCCAGCACGCCGGCCAAATGCGCCGGCTGGTTGGCGATTATGCCCACGGAATAGCCGTCAAAGCGGGCAAATCCCACAATAATATTTTGCGCATAATCGGGATGTATTTCAAAAAAGGACTGGCTATCCACCACTTTATTGATGATTTCCTTCATGTCATACGGTTGATTGGGATTATCGGGAATAAAATCATTCAACTCCGTTATCTTCCTGTCCGGCGGATCGCTGGTCGGAAGACGCGGAGGATCGTCCAGATTATTGGAAGGCATGTAAGAGAGAAGCTCGCGGACTTTCTGCAAACATTCAATATCGTTTTCGCAGCTTAAATGGTTTACACCGCTTTTGGAAGCGTGTGTGCCGGCTCCGCCTAGTTCTTCGGAGCTCACCGTTTCGTGGGTAACGGTTTTAACTACATTGGGGCCGGTTACAAACATATAACTGGTATTTTTGACCATCAAAGTGAAATCCGTAATAGCCGGCGAATATACGGCGCCTCCGGCGCAGGGTCCCATAATAGCCGATATCTGCGGAATTACGCCTGAAGCCAGCGTATTGCGTAAAAAGATTTCGGCATAACCGCCTAAGCTGACCACGCCTTCCTGAATGCGTGCGCCGCCGGAATCGTTTAAGCCGATGACCGGAGCGCCCACCTTCATGGCCTGATCCATAATTTTAATAATTTTTTCGGCATGGGCTTCGGCAAGGCTGCCGCCGAAAACGGTAAAATCCTGAGAAAAAACAAATACCAGCCGGCCGTCGATATCACCGTATCCGGTGATCACACCGTCTCCCGGATATCGTTGTTTATCCAGACCAAGATCGTGCGAACGGTGGCGCGCCAGCATATCCATTTCCACAAAAGTGCCTTCATCCACCAAATATTCAATGCGTTCCCGGGCGGTAAGCTTGCCTTTGGCGTGCTGCGCTTCGATACGTTTTTCGCCGCCGCCTAATTGCGCTTGCTGACGCAGTTTTTTTAATTCCCGTATTTTTTCCTGATGACTCATACGCTCTCCCTATTTCATTCCCGCTAATATATGAATGCCTTAAGGTACAAATAAATATGCGTACAGTTCAATTGTTTCTAAGGGGGTTAAAGGGAGGAGCGGATAGTTTTTTGTTTTCAGTTGTCCGATTTTCGTTGTATGGTAAGCCTTATTCGTTAAGCGTTACAACTACGTTTTGAGGAACACAATGAACGCACATACGCTTAACGCTTAACTATTTTCTAATCTCTGTTTTCTTGTTGCCTGCTACCTGATACCTATTTTCTATTTTTTGTTTCCTGATTTCTGATTCCCAGCCATCAATTCTTCATTCGCCATTCGTAATTAATCAATGAGTCCACTTTCTTTGAAACTGTAAAAACCGCCCTCGGTGATGATCAGATGGTCGTATACAGGAATATCCAGAATCTTTCCGCTTTTAACCAACCGTTCGGTAATTTTTTGATCCTCTACGCTGGGCCGCAAGTTTCCGCTGGGATGATTGTGTAAAACAATGACGCCCTTGGCCATGTGGCGGACGGCCGCGTTAAACACTTCGCGGGGATGGATGAGCGAAGCATCGGTAGTACCGCGCGTGATTTCCATATCGGCAATGCGCTGCATAGCGGCATCTAAAAATACCGCATAAAACACTTCTTGCTTTAGGTGCCCTATAATTGGCTGATAAATTTGCGCTACCTGTTGAGGGTTGCGGAAACTGACAATCTGCCGTTCGGCGCTTTCTTTTTGCAGGTTGCGGTACAACTGGAAGGCGGCTAAAAGGGTTACGGCCTTAGCCGGCCCAATGCCGGAAATGCTCTGCAGCTCTTTAAGCGAGGCTTTGCTCAGGGTTTCCAGCGTTCCAAAGCGGCGTAATAATTTTTTGGCCAGTTCCACGGCGTTTGTGTGCGCCGTACCCTGCCCTAATAAAATGGCGATTAGTTCGGCGGTGCTTACGGCCTGGGTTCCCAGCCGAATCAGCTTTTCGCGCGGCCGTTCTTCAAGCGGCCAGTCCGTAATGCGCGACCGAAATTCATCGGGTTCGTTAATGCGGTTCATGGCCAGATTTTTATTAATTTTGCTATGCGCTGCTTTCTCAGTTAACAAAGAAAAGATTTATTCAACTTTCGGAAATCAGGAACCCGAAACCGGGAACTATCCCGCTTACCTTTTCCTATTTACTATTTCCTGTTTCCTGATTTTTCATTCTTAATTCTTAATTGACTTAAAGCTACTGTTTCCTGTTCTGCCTGTACCACTCCTTAATATACTCCACCGATTCTTTTAATGAACTGCCCGGCCCAAAGAGACGTCCGGTGCCCATCTGCCGTAATTTCGTAATGTCGTCGTCGCTCATGATACCGCCGCCGGTGAGCAGCACATCTTCCAGATTTTTATCTTTCATTAATTTAAGCACTTTGGGGAAGACGGTCATATGCGCTCCGGAAAGCATGCTGATAGCGATAACATCCACGTCTTCCTGAATGGCCGCATCCACAATCATTTCTGCGGTTTGGCGCAGACCGGTGTAAATCACCTCAAAACCGGCGTCCCGGAATGTGGCGGCCACTACTTTGGCGCCGCGGTCGTGTCCGTCCAGACCCGCTTTAGCCACTAAAACACGAATTTTTTTATCCATCATCTCCTCTTCTATTTTCTATTTTCTATATACTTTTTTTACAAACACAACTGCCGCTAAATCTGGTTAGCAAATTTTTAATTTATTAGAATTCCGCCGGCTCCACATATTCGCCAAAAACTTCTTTTAAAGTATTGACCATTTCGCCCACGGTGGCGTAAGCCTTGGCGCAATTCACCAATTTAGGCATCAGATTAATATCGTTTTCCGCGGCATGCTTCAACTCAGCCAGACAGGATTTCACCTTAGCGTTATTGCGTTCGGCGCGCAAGTTTTTAAGATTTTCACGCTGGGATTTTTCCACTTCCGGCGTAATCTGCAATAAGGGGATTTCAATCTTTTCGTCTTCATCCTTGTAAGCATTGACGCCAACAATATAGCGGTCGTTGTTTTCAATTTCGTTTTGATATTGGTAAGCGGCGCGGGCGATTTCTTTCTGGAAAAAGCCCTTTTCAATAGCCGGAATTACTCCGCCAAGGTCTTCGATTTTCTTAAAATATTCCTCGGCTTTGGCTTCCATTTTATTGGTTAAATCCTCCATAAAATAACTGCCGGCCAGAGGATCGATGGTATGAGCCACGCCCGTTTCGTTAGCTAAAATCTGCTGCGTACGCAGAGCAATCTTTACCGCTTTTTCCGACGGCAGAGCCAGCGTTTCGTCCATGGAGTTGGTGTGCAGCGATTGTGTTCCGCCTAATACGGCCGCCAGTCCCTGGTAAGCCACACGCACAATGTTGTTTTCCGGCTGCTGGGCTGTTAAAGTGCAACCGGCGGTTTGTGTATGAAAACGCAATAGCCAGGAGCGCTCGTTTTTGGCACCATATGTATCGCGCATGCGTTTGGCGTAGATGCGCCGGGCGGCGCGGAACTTGGCGATTTCCTCAAAAAAATCATTGTGCGAATTAAAAAAATACGACAGGCGCGGGGCAAAGGCGTCCACATCCAGCCCGCGTTCCATGGCCGCTTCCACATAGGCAAAACCGTCGGCCAGCGTAAAAGCCAGCTCCTGCGCCGCCGTGGAACCGGCTTCGCGGATATGATAGCCGGAAATGCTGATGGTGTTCCAATGCGGCATATGCTCGGTGCAGTATTCGATCATATCCACGATGATGCGCATGGAAGGCTGCGGCGGATAGATATATTCTTTTTGGGCGATGTACTCTTTTAAAATATCATTCTGGATAGTGCCGCGCACCTTTTCCAGAGGGACGCCCTGCTTTTCGGCGATGGCGATGTAAAAAGCCAGCAGAATCATAGCCGGCGAGTTAATGGTCATAGAAGTGGATACCTGATCCACGGGAATACCGGCGAAGAGGGTTTCCATATCTTTAAGCGAACTCACCGACACACCGCACACGCCCACTTCGCCTTCGCTCATGGGGTCGTCAGCGTCGCGCCCCATCAACGTTGGTAAATCAAAGGCCACCGAAAGGCCGGTCTGGCCGTTTTTCAACAAATACTTAAAACGTTGGTTTGTATCCTCCGGTGTGCCGAATCCGGCGAACTGGCGCATGGTCCACAGACGTCCGCGGTACATATTGGCATGCACGCCGCGCGTATAAGGGAACTGACCGGGATAGCTCAGGTCGCGGTCGTAATCGAAATCCTTTAGCATATCGGGCGTGCCCAACAGTTCCACCGGCTCGCTGGAAGCAGTAATAAATTTGGCGTCCCGCGTTTTAGCCTTGGCCACGGCCTCTTGCCACTGTTTTTTCCCATCCTTCATGGAATAGCTCCTTACCATATTATTCACAATAATTATTTTCTGAGGTTACCCTGGCGGAAATAATACATGCAGGGAAACACTAAACTTTACAATATTACAATCTACGCACTTTAAAAACAACCCCTTTTAACGGGCGACAGGCAGATTTATTGCGGATAAATCACAGGCATGCATAGCATGTTTACCCTAAGAACCGATATCATAGCCAAGCGGATTGATGAAACCGGGAAACACTCTCTTTAGAGTGGGTTTTACAAACCGAACCACAAACCTCCATGCAGTTGGCGGGCTGGCATATATTTTGTTTTTTAATTATTGGGATTTATTTGAAATTCGACGTTTGTTTTTTGGAATTTCCAAATTTTCACTTTAGAAATTTGGGGGGGGATTGGTTGGATGGGAGGATAAAACACATTCTTAAAAATTGCTTTTAATCCACTGTGCGATATCGCTGATAACCTGGCCGTCCACGTGTCCGGGTTGCTCGTACTCCTGCGGCGTGCTGCGGCCGCTGCCGCTGATAAACAGATGATTGAGCGCAGGGTACAGTTTAAACGAGGCTTGTGGGTTGGTTTTTAAAGCGGACTTCCAGCCGGCAAAATCTTTTAAGGCAACCTGATAATCGCGCCGCCCCTGCAAAACCAGCACCGGCCGCCGCATGTTTTGGGCCATCCCAAACAAGTCATATTTGTTTAAATCCAGCCAGCAGGAAGCGGCCACACCAAAAGGTAAATCATGCGCCTCGGCGCAAGAACTATCGGTCAGATGTTTAACATTCCACACCTTTTTTTTAATTTCAGCCAAACGTTTTTGCTCCGAATAATCCAGCGTACCGTCCAGATTAAAGATGTACGCGTACTGTTCCAGGATTAAATCTTCCAGCGGACGTGTGGCTCCGGCCATGATGATGAAACCGGCAATCCGCTTATCGCGGGCGGCAATTCTGGGAATAAGCATGCCGCCTAAACTGTGTCCCAGAACGATGATCTTTGCGTTATCAATTTGTTTTATGTTTTTTAAAAAGGAAACCGCCGCCAGCGCGTCATCTATGGTTTCTTCTTTTACCGTGATCTTGCCTTTAGCGGCAGACATTCTTTTGGCATAGCGCAGCGTGCGTTTATCGTAGCGTAACACAGCAATGCCGCGGCTGGCCAGTCCCTGAGCCAAATCGCGAAACGGTTTGTTGGGGCCGATGCTTTCGTCGCGGTCATTCGGTCCGGAACCATGAACCAGCACAACCGCCGGAAAAGGTCCCGCGCCTATAGGTAAAGAAAGAGTGGCCGGCAAGGGCCACTCTTTACCTATTTTAAGATTATCGTTCTCCGTAAAGGCATGGGGATTCACATAGTCCGCCGGCCGCCAGCTTTGCAAACCTTTGCTGGGCAGGAAGAACAAGCCGGCAATTTTTTGATCTTTGTCAAACACTATTTTGGCATCCAGATTGGCCTTTTTAAAAGCACAAACCACATAAATGATCCGGTAAGCGCCTTGCGATTCCTGACGCACGCCTAAAATTTTTTGAAACTTCCCGGCCTGGCTCTGCAATGTAGCCCAGACCTGGGCCAACTTTTCCGCCGGCAAGGCTTCCGACATGCGCTTGTCAAAATCTGCCGTGGCTGTGCTGAATTTTTCCGCACTAAGCAAATCAACAAAATGTCGCGCCTTGGCAACAAACAGGCTGTCGCTGTGGGCAAACAATCCCATTGGCGTCAGTAAAAGCACAGACAGGGCGCTGAGCGTAAATAAACGCTTCATGCCATACTCCTTTCCTTGAAAGATTTTAAAAGAATGAACTACGATGAACATGATGATATACCGGCGAGAAGTAATATTATTCAAAAAAAATATAAAAAATAGTGTAACCGATTTACTGCGGTCGACGAATAAACTTCTTAATCGCACCCAGTTCGGATTTCATCGCCTGCAAACCTGTTGCGGCCAGCTTGTAATCCATATGAAGCACGGCGCGGTACACCTGCCGGCGATGCGTATAGAACATCCTGTGCAACCTTTCTAATGCGGGCGGTTGAGTTTTGCCCGGATTGATGCGCTGCAACAGGCCCTTTGAGCTGTTCTGCAAATGAGCTACTATGGCAATGGCGGCGCTCATTAAGCCGTCGGCTTGTTTTAAAATATCATCCGACTTGCGGCGCCGGACGGTTACAAACTCCTTCGTGTGGCAGGATTGGCAAACCTGATCATAGCGAATGCGCATGCGTTTGGCGCCGGCAGAATCGGTTACCAGCACAGCCTGTTCGGCGCGTGTATCGGCGAACAGCGCCCGGCGGATGGTCTGCTGACTTTTTTGCCATTCCGTATCGCGGATAAACAAGCTCAAATCCCAGGCGCCCCAGCGCGATTCCATACGGTGATCGCCGTCGTTCATGTGGCAGGTCTGGCAGAAGGGCGCTTTGGCGCCGGCCTCTTTTTTACTGAAATAGAGCTGTCCGTGCGGCGAGCCGGACCAGGCCTGCCAGACACTGTTCTTTCCAAGGCCATGACATGTTTTGCAGATTTCCGGACGCTTGTTCTTTTTAGTCAGAAAGGTGTGCGGCCGGTGGCAGGTCAGGCAGGCAAATGTTCCGCCGCCAAAATCTGCCTGCTGCGCGGAACGGGAGTCGCGGTGACAGGAAGCGCAATTTTCTTTTGGCGTTGAATTATGGTAATGAAGAAGCATCGACGGCAGGTCCGCTAAATTCAGATTATGCCGGCCGCTTTGGTGATGCGCCACCTGTTCGCCGTGGCAATCGAAGCAAGTGTGTACATTCGGCATTTGAGCTTTTTCGGTATTATCCGGTGAATCGTGCATTTGCCCATGGCAGTCAATACAGGTAATGCCGTCGGCCATACGGCCCTGATGGAAGGATTGTACAATTTCCGGCGTAATTTCCTTATGGCAGGATTCACAGGAGGAGGTTACAGCGCCAAGACGGAGAACATAAACAGTAACAAGGATTACTGCCATTAAAAAAACATTCATACAGATTCCTATATTTTTGCCATAACGGTCAATGGGTTCACTCTAAAAACCGTGTTGTGTCATTTTCCCAAAGGGTTGGCTTATTCCATACGGATGAGAAATCTTTAATCCTGATAAAAACCAATGATCTCTTCCAAAGGAGTTCCTTTTGCCGAAGGTCATTCTAAACTAATGTACGTTGTTTCGATTTTATTTTATTCAGCGCCTCTTATTTTATAGAGTTTTATGGGCAAATACTTTTGAAAATTCGCGAAATCTTTATCCGTAGTAAAAATTTCAAAATTATGATGAAATGCAACGGCACATATTAACAAGTCGGTATTTGAACCTTGAATCCCACTTTTTCTGCACGTGTTGTAAAATTCTGCGGCCTTTTCAAAATCTCTTTTTAGCAACGGAAGGTCGTTAAATGCGGAAAGATGGTATTTTAAATCGTCAAATTGTTTTTTTGATTTTATTCCGGATAACAATTCCTGTCGAATAGGACCAATTAATTGTACTCGTACTTCGCTTATTAACTCAGTAAGTTCCTTAACTATAAGCAGCTCCGTTGAGACGCCTCTTCTCAGCGCCAGCGACCAAACATATGTATCAACGAGTACCTTCATTGTTTTTTTCGTTGCGCTTTATAATCATAGTTTTCATCATATTCAACCTTACCAAATAGTTTAGTTATTTCATATTGTTTACGCCGCTGGATATATTCCTTCAATGCTTCGTTAACAACGGCCCGCTTCGTTTTATGCTTACCTATTTCTTTAGCCATGTTTAAAAGCTCGTCATCTATGAACAAATTAGTAGGCATCCATATGCTCCTTCTTTTATTTTACACAAAATTACACATCTCTTGGTGTAAAATCAAGTGTGTATTTATTCGATAGAAGTTCCTACCTCACACGCTTGCGGAATCTCAAAACGGCAAATCCCATCATGACCGTTCCGAAAACCGTCATGGCCAGAGCCTGGCTCCACAGATAGCGAAACTCCGTTCCTTTAAGATATATCTCGCGGATAACAATCATATAGTAGCGCACTGGATTTAGATAGGTTATTAGTTGAATGGAGTGCGGCATATTTTCTATGGGGATAAAAAAGCCCGATAGGAGGATGGCAAAGATCATAAAAAACCAGGCGATGAACATCGCTTGCTGCTGCGTTTTTGATATGGTCGAAATCAATATGCCCAGTCCTAATGTGGAGATCATAAAGAGCAGAGTCATACCATACAAAGTGATGATATTTCCTTTAATCCACAAGCCAAAGATCAAACCGGCGCCTAAAATGCCTACGCTAAATAACAGAAATCCAACAGCCACCATGGGCAGCATTTTGCCCAGAATTAATTCGCCGCGGCGGATGGGCGTAACCATCAATTGTTCCAAAGTGCCGATTTCCTTTTCGCGCACAATGGCCATGCCGGTCAAAAAGGTGGTAATCATTAAAATCAGGATGGCTAAAATACCCGGCACAATGTTGTTTACGCTCTCCAGACTGGCGTTGTACAACATGCGCGTTTCGATAGCCGTTAAATGAATTTTATCCTTTACTTCAAAAAAACGGCCGGTTTTAATCAGCCATTCCTTTTGCAGTTTAAAAGCAATTTCCGCCGCATAGGCCAAAGCTACGCCGGCGGAATTACCGTCTACACCGTCCACCAGCGCCTGCACTTCCGGTTGTTTTCCTGTTTTTAAGTCCCGTTCAAAATGAGGCGGAATAATCAACGCCATTTTGATTTTATTGCGGTCCATCAGGCGCACCGCTTCCTCAGACGTTTCCGTCTGACCGCGGTAATCGAAAGATTCCGTTTTACTAAAAGCCTCTTCCAGGCGCCGGCTTAACACGCTTTTATCCTGATCGACAATGGTTAACGGCACATTCTTTACATCCATTGTAATGGCGAAACCTAAAATTACAATTTGAATGAAGGGCACGCCAAAAATCAAAGCGATAAAAACAGGCTCGCGCAGAATCTGTCGGAATTCTTTTTGTATGAGATATAGAACGCGCTGCATGAATTACTCCAAATTCGTACGAAATTTTTTGACCGAAACGACAATTAAAAACAAAGTAATGAGCAGCAGATAGCCGATTTGTGCGGATAAATCCCCAAAGGTGTTGCCTTTTAGTAAAATCCCGCGAATGATTTCCAGAAAATGCGTGGCCGGAATTACCAGGCTCATATAACGGAAAATATCCGGCATGCTGGCCACAGGAAAAATAAATCCGCTGAGCATGATCGTTGGCAGAATAGTAGCCAATTGTGCGGCCATCATAGCAGTACGCTGGGATTCCGCTATTGTGGAAACCAGCAAGCCGAAACTTAACCCGGTTAGAATGTAAATAACCAACGTCCCCGCCAAAAATAGTACGGAGCCGTTTAAGGGCACTTTAAACCACAGGTACCCAATGGCTACAATAATCAGCCCGTCCAGAAAGGCCAGCAACGTATACGGAATCACCTTGCCGATAATTATCTGCAGCGGACGCACCGGACTGACCAGAATTTGCTCCATGGTGCCCATCTCTTTTTCGCGCACGATAGCGATGCTGGTTAGCAGCGCGCTAATCATCAATAAAATGACCGCTATCAGACCGGGCACAAAAAAATTATGCGCTTTAAGCAGGGGATTGTAAAAGATACGTTGTTCCAGCACAAAAGGCTGCGCCAAAAAGCGGTTGTTCTCAAAAGTAAAGCGGCTACCGATTTGCATTAAATATTTTTGAATGTAATTGGCGGCGTTGGGATCGGTGGCGTCTACCAATAATTGTATTTTCGTTTCCGTTTGAGAATTCAACGAACGGGCAAAATCCGCCGGGACCACCACAATGCAACGCGCCTTGCGCTCTTTAAAGATACGCTCAAAATTTGTCGCCGGAACATCCACCGCCGTTACGCGAAAAAAATCGGTGGCCAACAGATGCTCGATAAACTGACGGCTCTGCGGCGTTTTGGAGTAATCGGTAACCGCCACTTCGATTTGCTTCATTTCCAGCGTAATAGCGTAACCATACAAAAACAGCATAACCACCGGCATAGCAATGACGATCCACAAGGTTTGCGGATCGCGCAGAATGTGGCGAAATTCCTTTTTTATGATGCTCAACAGCAAACGGTTCATCGTTCTTCTCCGGTGACGACACGCATAAAAACCTGATGCATATTATCGGCGTGGTATTTGCCTTTTAGTTCGCGCGGTTGTTCCAGTTCGACGATTTTCCCTTCGTGCATGATGCACACCCGGTTGCAGTACTCAGCCTCGTCCATGTAATGCGTGGTTACAAACACGGTTTTACCGCGCGCGGCCAACTCGTAAATGAGCAGCCAAAAATTCCGGCGCGACAAGGGATCCACGCCGCTGGTGGGTTCGTCTAAAAAAATAATCGGCGGATCGTGCAAAATGGCTGTGCTCAAAGCCATGCGTTGTTTCCAGCCCAGGGGCAGTGAGGCGGTCAGTTGATTGGCATGTTCCTGCAATTGCAGATAGTCCAGCAGCTCGTTTGTTTTTTGCTTGATTGCCGCACGGCTCAGGCCATAAATACCTCCGTAAAACTGAATATTCTCAGCAACGGTCATATCTTCATATAAGCTGAATTTCTGACTCATGTACCCAATATTCATTTTAATTTCATCAGCCTGGCGGTACACATCAAATCCGGCCACGCGCGCCGTACCGGACGTGGGCATCAGCAGGCCGCACAACATGCGAATGGCGGTGGTCTTGCCGGCGCCGTTAGCGCCCAGAAAGCCGAATATTTCGCCCTTTTGCACTGAAAAGGAGATGCTGTCTACGGCGGTAAAGCGGCCAAAGCGCCGCGTTAAGTTGTTTACTTCTACTGCTGTTTCTTCTGTGCTCATCCTGATATACCAACTACTTTGTTAAGTGACTAGTGCATGAGTTTTAAAAACAAATCTTCCAATGTCGCCTGGATGGGCTGAATGTCATCAAATGGAATACCTTGTTTGTCCAGATAGCCCTTAATGCCTTTCGTACCCATATTCCGCTTGTCTCTAAGATGAATCCCGTCGCCGAATAATTGAACATCGCCGAAAAATTCCGACGCATTAAGCTGTTCAAACAATACGTGGGGATGCAGCGCCTTAATCAAATAAATCGCCTCGGAAGCGTTTTGCAGTAAATTGTCCGGCGTATCTAAGGCCATGATTTGGCCCTCATACATAAGCCCTACGCGGTCGCATAAATGAGCTTCATCCATATAAGCCGTGGTGATCAAGATGCTGGTGCCGCCCTGCGCTTCGTGGCGTAATATCTCCCAGAATTCACTGCGCGACACGGGGTCGACGCCAAAGGTGGGTTCATCCAGCACTAAAACATCGGGCTGATGAATGAGCATGCAGGAAAGAGCCAGCTTTTGCTTCATCCCGCCAGAAAGAGCGCCGGCGCGCCGGTTTTTAAACGGCCCCAACCTGGAAAACGCGTACAGCTTTTCTTTGCGGCGGCGCTGTTCGTCGGACGGCACTTGAAACAAATCGCCGAAAAAACTCAGATTCTCTTCCACCGTCAAATCCTGATACAGGCTGAAGCGTTGCGGCATATATCCGATCTGATGACGCACAAAAGCCGGGTTCTGCAACACATCTTTACCCTTAAAGACAATCTGACCTTCGTCCGGCATGATTAAAGAAACCAGGCTGCGAATCACCGTTGTCTTGCCCGCTCCGTCCGGGCCAATCAGCCCCAGGATTTCCGCAGGCCGCAGCTCAAAACTCACGTCGCGTACGGCCTGCACGCTGCCGTAATTCTTTTTTAGATTTTTGATCTCTACAGGGTTCATTGAATTTCCAATTACGAATTACTAATGACGAACTTGTACTGATAAAGAAAATGGCGTCAAGTATCAGATAGTAAGTTTTAAGTATCGGGTAAAAAGTACAAATTACTATTAGCTGATAGCTGACAGCTCTTTCAAAACGTCACTTCCACCGGCATGCCGATTTTAAGCACGCCTTCAGGATTGTCCGCTAATACTTTAACAGCGTACACCAGGGTCGTACGCGTTTCTTTGGTTAGAATGGTTTTAGGCGTAAATTCGGCTTCGCTGGAAATCCAAATAACCCGGCCTGTAAAATCCTGATCGCTGCCGTCGATATGCACCGTGGCTTTTTGTCCCACTTTCACCTTGTCCAAATCAGTAAGCGGCATGTACACGGTGGCCTTCATGCGCGACAGGTCGGCCAGTTCCAGCAAAGCAGCGCCCGGAGCGGCCAACTCATGAGCATTGACAAATTTATTCAGCACCACTCCGTTTATGGGCGCGCCGATGCGGGCGTCCTTTAAGGTCAGCTGCGTCAATTCCATGGCTGCCGCTAACTGCTCTTTTTTAGCGGCCAGCGATTGTTTTTGTGCCTGCAGGCCCTCTTGCTGGGCTTTTAAGACCTGCAACTGCGTTTTCAATTCGTCTGATTTTTGCTGCGTGGCCGCACCTTTTTTCACCATTTGCCGCGTCTTCCGGTAAGTGTCTTGCGCCAGCTCTAAACGCGCCTGTAATTCTTTGGCCTGCGCCTGCAAACCCAACAGCCCGGTCTCAATTTCTTTTAACTGCGCCTGCTGGCTGCGCAGCCGCGCTTGCGTCTTGTCGCTGTTTACTACGGCTAAAAGCTGTCCCTGTCGCACGGACTGCCCTTCGTCCACTAACAAGGAATCGATGACGCCCGCCGTTTTTGCCGAGATGCGCAGCACATCGCTGTCCAGTCTTCCCTGATAGCGGAAATTATTGTTGTCCGAAGAAGCGCAGGCTGTAAGCAGGAAGGCTGCCATTATCCAAACAAGATTATTACTTATCGATTTCATCTTATATACTCCATGCACTAATGGGTTTACCGCTGATAAATTCCAACTCATTCAATTTAAGGGCCAGACGTAAACGCCAGCGCTGTACATTGAGGCGCGCTTCTGTCAGATCCAGATTGGCCGTATTGAAATCCGTGGCTGAGCTCATGCCCTGTTCATATTGGGATTTAATTATGTTCATTTTGCGGCGAGCCAAACGCAGCGCCCGCTGCAACACGCGTCCCTGGGCGCGCAACGATTCATACTCACGCAGACTTTTATCGAAACGCTGGCGGATTTGATCGCTTAAAGCCCTGCGGGAATAATCGATTTGCCGCATGCTTTCGCGGGCGGCTTGGACGTGCAGTTTATCGGCGTTCCAGCCAAATATATTCCAGTGCAGCGATACGCCAAAAACGCCGTAGGCCATCCACTCGTTTTTAATCATATCCAGTCCCGGTTTGCCGTATTTGTACGCCGCCTGCACAGCCACGGTAGGAAAATAGGCGGCCTTGCGCAAAGCCAGCGAATTGCGCGCCATCTCCTTTTGCAGTTGCAGGTTGCGTAAGTCTTCGATTTGCTCAGGCAGTAACTGCTGCGGTAATTCAGACAGCCGGGATGTATCCGCGGCGGATATTTCGATTGATTTTCCGGCCAGCGTGTTCAACTGCTGACGGACGGTTTGCAGGTTGGCGCGCGCCACGATCAGCTTTTGCTCGTAATGAAGACGAGAGAGTGATAAGGATAAAGTATCCAGCGCCAGCGTCATACCTTGCTCCAAAAAAATGTCAAGCCGCTGCAGCTGAGCTTCAATGCGCTTACGGGCGCTTGTCAAAGCTTCGATTTCCAGCATTGCTTCCTGCGCCTGCCGATAAGCGGCAATGCTGCGGAAGGCGATCTCTTTTTTAATTTTGGACAACTGCGTTTTACTTATCCGCGCCTGCCGCCGTTTAAGCGCAACCTGATTTTTTTGGGCAAAGCCGCTGAACAGCACATAGCGCGCCGAGACGCCGCTTTCGTAAGAATCGTAAGCGCCCAAATGCACCGGCGGCATAGTAATGGGGATATTCCCCCCTAAATCCAGTTTCAACTCCGGCACATCGGTCACATGACGGTAAGAAGCGTCAAAATTAACGGCGGGTAAGGTACGCCGAAAAGCGGCGCTGGCCTCCATTTCCGATCGTTTCATTTGATGAACAGCAGCTTGTATTTGCGGATTATTCTGCAAAGCGATTTGTACCGCCTCGGCTAAACTCTGCGCGTACAGCCATGAAGCGCTTAGCACGAACAGGATAACGAACACACGGTAACGCATCATTCTTTTCCTCCCGGTAAAACTCCATAGGCAATGGTATTAAATATGGCCTCTTTGCGTTCTTCGATAAAGGTTTCGCGATCAAAATCGTCATCTAACTGAAATAAATTATGCAGCATGGGTTCGGCTACAAAAAAGAACAAACAGGAGCCGATAATCGTGGAAATCAATTGCAGCGGATCCAGCGGTTTCATTTCCCCTTGCCGGATGGCGCGCGTAATAACAGAAATATACGAGGCCAGCGTCATCTCCTCGCTGGCTACTAGTTTTGCCAACACCGCTTTTACCGTTTCGCCGCCTTCCCGAAATTCGCTTATAATGAACATCGGTAAACGCGGATTACGGCGCAGCATTTCGATATACTCCGAAATAAAGGTTCTCAGGTATTCTTTAATAGAAAGCTCCTTATTCAAAATGGAAATCAGGGCGGATATGTTTCCAAAAAAAATATCCTCAAAAATCCGCCGGTACAGATTTTCTTTGTTCCTAAAATAATAATGAAGCAATGCCTTATTGATGCCGGCGCGATCGGCGATTTCCTGCATGCGCGCGCCGTGACGCCCCTTTTCGATAAAAACATCCATAGCTGCTTTTAGAATATGCAGTTCGGTTGCGCTTGTTTTAACCATTTGTTTTAACCATTTAGTTAAATTTTTTGGTTAATATAGCAAACAGTACGATAAAATCAAAAAAATTTTAATCGCCTGTTGTATGGCGCACAAATAAACGCAATAATAATACATTTATTTGAAACAGCCGGTTCCATTGCTTAACTTGCAAAAGTTCTCATTTTTTGCATATCCTGATGATACATTGTTTATTCATAGATCGCCGAGTTTGCGTTTCAGATTGATTTTTTTATTCGGAACCGGAAATCGAATTCTCAACTTTTGGTTAAATTATTAAGGACAAAAGAAAAGTGGCTTCTGAGTACGCATTATTTTAGTTCCTAATTCCTGATTCCGAGCGTATTGTCAGGCACATCCTTCTACGCTAAATTTCATGATGTGCTGTAACATAAAGCGTTTTTTTTAATCACCTTCAAATTCCACAACCGGAGGCATAATGAAATCTTCGTACCTTATCATTGTCTTGCTGGGCTTGTTCTTGTCCGGCATCCCCTCGCTGCTACAGGCCGAAAAAATTGTTTATCCCGATAGTTGGGGCAAAAGCGGCTTTACATTGAGCGCCAGTTCGGCCTCGGAAGTCGAGGTTACCTTTTCCATTAAAAATTTCACTCTTGCCGACCGTTTAATCAACGGTACTTACCGCAAGGTCATTCAACTTTCCGGAACCTTTTTACCCAACGACGAAGGTCTGCCCGATGTGCCCCGTCTGAGCCGTTACATCGCCATTCCGCAGGATGCGCAGGTCGATTTACAGGTCGTCGATTACCGCACCGAAAAATATAAAAACATCGATTTGGCGCCGGCGCCGCACATTCCGTTTGATACGGAGGACGGCCCCCTGCAATACAATGAGAACCAGCAGGTTTACTCCCAAGACGCCCCCTACCCGGCCCAGCCGTTCATCGTTTCTCAGCCGCGGCAGATTCGCGGAGTGGATGTGGTGCTCTTAGGCATCACGCCCTTTCAATATAATCCGGTGCAAAAGGAGTTGACTGTCTACCGCGATGTTAAGGTAAAAGTAACCTTTAGCGGCGGCAGCGGACATTTTGGCGAAGACCGCCTGCGCAGCCGCTGGTGGGATACCATTTTAAACGACATGGTGCTTAACCGTAAAGCGCTGCCGCATATTGACTACAGTAGATTTACCAGTACGCAGTATGCCGATAAAACCCGCGAGGTATCCAACGTGGAATATCTGATCATCGTACCGGACGATCCCGTATTTATCGCCTGGGCCGATTCCATTAAACTTTGGCGCAACCGGCAGGGCATCAGCACCGGCGTGGTGACCACTACCGATGTGGGCGGGAACACATTTACGGCCATCGAGAGCTATGTGGATAACGCCTATTACAACTGGGAAACGCCGCCCTCGGCAGTACTACTGTTAGCCGATTACGGCAGCAGCGGCAGCACAATTATGTCTTCCGACGACATGCCTCATCCGTACAGCGGCACCTATGTTTCCGATAATTACTATGCCGATGTGGACGGCGACGATTTGCCGGATATCGTCTTCTCGCGTATTACCGCCCGTGACGCCGACGAACTGCAGAACACGGTGGGTAAAATTCTTAATTACGAACGCCACCCGCCCACCAATCCCTCTTTTTACGATCATCCCGTATCGGCCATGGGCTGGCAGACTTCGCGCTGGTTTCAGCTTTGCTCGGAAATTATTGCCGGTTTCTGGGAAAAAAAGCTTGGCAAATCGCCTGTACGCGAGAATTCCCTTTATTCCGGCGGCCCGGAAGACGGTTGGTCTACAGCGGAAAATACGCAAACCATCATTGATTATTTTGGCCCGGATGGTTTAGGGTATATTCCGGCGACGCCCGATTATCTGACGGATTGGGGGGGAAATGCCACACGAATCAACGCCGACATTAACAGCGGCGCCTTTATAGTACAACACCGCGATCATGGTTCGGAAACCGGCTGGGGCGAGCCGTCTTACTCCATTAGTGATTTGGACGGGCTGCATAATGATGATTTGCCTTTTGTCTTTTCCATTAATTGCCTGACCGGCGAATTCAACTGGTCCAGCGAATGTTTCGTAGAAGCTTTCCATCGCTATCCGCAGCGCGCCCTGGGACTTATCGGGGCCACGCAGGTTTCCTATTCCTTTGTAAACGACACCTACACCTGGGGAATGTACGATAATTTATGGCCGGAATTTATGCCCGACGAACAGGACAGCTTCCCCTCGCGTTTCATTCTGCCCTCTTTTGGCAACGCTTCCGGTAAATACTTTTTACAAGGCTCCGACTGGCCTTCCAATCCCGATGACAAACAAATCACCTATTATCTCTTTCACCATCACGGCGGTTCGTTTTCCATGGTCTATTCGGAAGTGCCGCAATATTTGACGGTAACGCACAACTCGGTTTTAGAATCAGGCGCTACCACCTTTGGCGTTACCGCCGATGAGGGTTCGCTGATCGGCTTGAGCGTGAACGGCGAAATCATCGGTACGGGCGACGGCACCGGCGATTTAGTGGAAATTCCCATCGCCGCCCAAAATCCCGGCGACACCATGAGCGTTACGGTTACCAAACAAAACTACTACCGCTATAGCTCCGACGTGCCGGTGGTCAGTTCTTCCGGCCCTTATGTAACGGTAGCTTCGGATTCGGTGGACGATTACAGCACCGGCAACGCCAACGGCCTGGCCGATTTTAATGAATCTATCTTATTAGATGTAAATGCTAAAAACTTAGGTTCGGAAATGGCTTACAGCGTAAACGCAGTTCTTGCAACCAGCGACCAGTATGCCCACATTACGGACAGCACACACAGCTACGGCGATATCGACACCAATCAGATTGTGGTCGGCAACGACGCCTTTGCTTTGGATATGATTAACGACGCTCCGGATCAACATTCCGTGGCCTGCACGGTAACCTTTACGGATAAGGACAGCGGTGAATGGGTTTCCAACATTTCCATTGTCATCCAGGCGCCGGTTTTGGCAACCGACTCGCTGGCCATCGACGACAGCCAAAGCGGCAACAACAATCAGAAACTGGACGCCGGCGAAACGGCGGATTTGCTTATTCCGACCATCAACAGCGGCCACTCCGACGCGCCCAACACCAGCGGCACGCTGACCTCGCTGACCGACGGCGTAACGGTGAATACGGCCAATTACGATCTAGGCACAATTACGGCCGGCGATACGGTAAACGCCGTGTTTAGCGTTTCCGCCGACGCTTCCATCCCGCTGGGCACTTCCGCTTTTCTGAAATATACCGCCGTTTGCGCTTCCTATTCGGTAACCGACACGTTCGAAGTCATCGTCGGCGATATTCCGCAGTATTCCATGCAGGACGGCGTTACAGAGACCGTCAGCAACGCCCTGTTTTTCGATTCGGGCGGTCCCGATAATGATTACGGTCAGCGCGAACGACTGACCATGACCTTTAAAGCCGAGGACGCCAGCACCGGTCTGACGGTTAAATTTACGGACTTTGACGTGGCCAGCGGCGACGAACTGCATATTTACGACGGTCCTACCAGCAGCGATCCGGAAATTCCCGGCAGTCCCTTTAGCGGCGCCACCCTGCCTCCGCTGTATAATTCCACTAATCCCGAGGGAGCCCTGACGTTTTATTTCTCTTCTAACTTAGTGTACCAGGGCGCCGGCTGGCGCGCCGAACTCAGCCCGACGGTAGTTTCCGGTTTAGAGGAAAAAACAGAACCGCTTATTACGCATTACAATTTGTACGCAAACTATCCAAATCCTTTTAACCCGAGCACGACCATTGCCTTTGATTTGCCTGAGGACGGAGCGGTGCATTTAAAAATTTACGATGTGCAGGGCAAGTTAGTGCGCACGCTGGTTAATCATACTTTAGCGCAGGGCGCGCACCGCGTGCTGTGGGACGGCCGCAATAACGCCGGCCGGCAGGTTACCAGCGGCGTGTACCTCTATTCCATTGAAAGCGGACATTTTTCGGCGGTAAGGAAAATGATTTTGTTGAAATAGTCTGTCAATCCTGATCTCCGGCCTTGCATGTGCTAAGGCCGGAAATCAGGATAAAAGACAGACCCAAAAGTAGAAGCGCCCTGAATATAAACCATTGTCCGTCTGTACTTGCTGCCTAACACTTGATACTATCTTAGGCCAATTAATATTCTTGGCAGCAAAATCTGAGAGTTTGTCTCTAACATTTTAAGCTGCGATTGTTATGAGCTTGCCTCTTAACCTCCCCTTAGCCCCCTCCCTGATGCATCAGGGAGGGGAAATTAAGGGGGGGGGGGGGTAAATTAAACAACATCTTATTATACGCTTTAAAAAAAAAGTATCTTGCTAAGGTAGCAAACCAAATTGTAAGTTTCTGTTAGACTTGGTAGATTAATTGTAAAAGAAAAATATAAACAATTGTTCTTATACCGCCAATTTGGGCGGATAAGAACAATAACACATACACGTACGTTGTGGCCAATTAAAACAAAAGACAATGAGAAAATTAATTACAGTATTGATACTAATTTCAACTATTCCAGTTCTCGGACAAAATCATATTGTTGGACTGAAAGGTGGAATTAATTTGACAAATGTGAATTCAAGTAATTTCATAAGTAATAATGACAACCGAACGGGAATTAATGGCGGACTGACTTATGAGTATAGACTAAATAATAAATTTAGTCTGGGAATGGATTTACTTTATTTTCAAAAAGGGTTTACAAATGATATTATTTTCACAGACGAGACAGGAAACCCAACTGGAGAAAAAGCAACATCAATTTTTAATTATGATTATTTATCATTTCCAATCAAAGGTGGATTTTTCATAGGAGATAAAATTTCAGGATTTGTCAATCTTGGACTTGTTCCTTCAATATTGATTGACGCGAAAACAACCGAACCCGAAATTGAAGGATTTATAAACGAAAAAACAACTGACGTTACCGACAGAGTAACTAAATTTGATTTTGGTGGATTAATTGAAATTGGAGCAAATTACAGGTTTGGTGACAAATTCTTAATATTTACATCATTTGCTTATCAACAAAGTTTTACGACAATAACAAATTCTGACTATTTTTCTGACAGTAAAATAAAACATTATGGTATGACAATGTCAATAGGACTAAAATACATATTGAAAAAAGAATAAAAGGCCATAACAAAAAATATAGTGCATTTGGCAGATAGTTCTAAAAATGAAGATTATAGCAATAAATAAACATAGTAGTAAATTGAAAGATTGGAGTGTTAAAATGCCAAACGCACCATATTCAAACCGTTAGCTGCAAGGCTAAAAAGACAGAAACGATAGAATAAAATGTTTGCCAATAGAATGAAAATAAATAGCCACCGCACGGAAAGCACATCCCGAAAAATCGGGAAAAGCTTACCTTTGCCAACGCTTAATAAACATTAGAGAGAAAGTAAAATTTATGAGTAAAAACAACGAAAACGGATCCCGGGCTGAGCAAGGTCGAAGCCAAAAAGCAAAATCCATGGAAAGTTGGATTTGGGATGCTGCTTGTAGTATTAGAGGGGCTCAAGACGCCCCAAAATTCAAGGACTTTATATTACCCTTAATATTTGTCAAAAGACTTTGTGATGTATTCGATGACGAAATAGATAGAATTGCAGAAAAGGTAAAATCCCGAACCAAAGCCATGCAATTGGTAGAACGTGACAAATCTCTGGTTCGTTTTTATTTACCCCTAAAACCCAAAGACCCGGAAACTGAAAGAACCTGGGATGTTATCCGAACACTTTCCGACAAAATAGGACAAGAACTGACCAACATTTTGCGTGAGATTGCAAAAGTAAACAAAGACCTGCAAGGAATTATTGATCGTATTGACTTTAACGCAACAACACACGGACAACGGGATATTGACGATGACCGTTTAAGCAAACTCATTGAGAAGATTGCCGAAAAACCGCTTGGATTGAAAGATGTTGAACCCGATATCATTGGTAGAAGCTACGAATACCTGATACGCAAATTTGCCGAGGGTAGCGGACAAAGTGCCGGAGAATTTTATACACCTGCCGAAGTAGGTTTAATCATGGCAAAAATCATGGATGCAGAACCGGGAATGGAAGTTTACGACCCTTGTTGCGGGAGTGGAGGTTTGCTTATTAAATGCGAACTGGAAATGGAGCTTCGACTTCGCTCAGCTCCCGAAAGTAAGGATAAATATGCTCCTTTGAAATTATACGGACAAGAGTTTACACCTTCCACCTGGGCAATGAGTAAAATGAATATGGTTATCCATGACATGGAAGGCGAAATTGAAATTGGCGACACTTTAAAAAATCCAAAATTCAGGACTTCGACAGGCTCAGCCCTGAAAAAATTTGACCGTGTGGTTGCCAATCCTATGTGGAACCAAGGCAGAGACAGTTTACCCTATATCAGCGATGATTATTTCATAAATGACGAACTGGAACGCTTTCCTGCCGGGAGCCCTGGCGGTAAAATTGACTGGGGCTGGATGCAGCATATTTACAGCAGTTTGAATGAAACCGGAAAAGCCGCTGTTGTGCTCGATACCGGAGCGGCAAGCCGTGGCAGCGGCAACCAAAGCAACAATAAAGAAAAGGATGTCCGCAAATGGTTCATTGAGCAAGATTTAATTGAAGGCGTTATTTACCTGCCCGAAAACCTGTTTTACAATACTAGTGCACCGGGAATTATTATTTTTCTGAACAAGCAAAAACCGGCTGAACGGAAAAATAAAATTTACCTGCTCCATGCCGGTAAAGAATTTGAAAAAGGCGACCCGAAAAACTACATAACGCCCGAAGGTATTGAACGCATTGCTGAAACTTTTAAGCATTTCAAAGATGTAGAAAAATTTGCCCGACTGGTGGATAAGGAAGAAATTGTAAAAAACGATTACAACATAAGCCCGAGCCGATACATACAAATAAACGATGCCGAAACCTACCGCCCCATTGGCGAAATTGTGGAAGAACTGAATATGCTGGAAGAGGAAGCAGTTGAGATTGATAAAGAGGTGAAAAATATTCTTAAAAGGCTGGGGGTATGACAAAAAAAGGTACCGAAATAGCATTAACCCAAACGGTCATTGAAAGTAAAATATTTACTATCAGAGACGTACAAGTGGTTTTAGATAAAGATTTGGCTTCCTTTTACGAGGTAAAACCAATACGCCTGCGTGAACAAGTTAAACGCAACGCCAACCGTTTTCCGGATGATTTTGTGTTTCAATTAACTGAAGATGAAGTTGAAATGTTGGTATCGCAAAATGCGATACCTTCCAAACAATCGCTTGGCGGTTACATGCCTTATGTATTTACGGAACAAGGCGTAGCTGCTGTTTCGGCTGTGTTAAAAAGCGATAAAGCAGCCGAAGTAAGCATTATGATCATGCGTGCATTTGTAGCCATGCGGAAATTTATTTTGCAAAATGCCCGTCTATTCGAGCGATTGGACAGAATAGAAATTAAGCAATTGGATACTGACCGAAAGGTTAACGAAATTTTTAAAAAGTTAGCCAAAAGCTATCCCCATTACGACAAAGGCATATTCTTTAACGGACAAGTATTTGACGCCTGGCTGTTTGTAAGCGATTTGGTTAAAAGAGCTAAAAGTAATTTAATATTGATTGACAACTATGTAAACGAAACCGTGTTGTCGCTCTTTACCAAAAAGAAAAAAGGCGTTACCGTGGATATTTATACCAAAAATATCAGTCGCGCTTTGAATGAAGATGCCAAAAAATTCAATACTCAATACGGTGGGCTTACGCTGCATAAATTTAACGCTTCACACGACCGTTTTCTACTGATTGATAAAACCGATGTGTACCACATTGGCGCTTCACTTAAAGATTTGGGTAAGAAATGGTTTGCCTTCTCCAAAATGGATAAGGATTCTTTGGTGATTTTTAAAAAGTTGGTAATAGAATGAAACTGGCAGAAACCGAAAATACTGAGTTGAAAAAATCTACTGCCGAATTGAAAGAAGGAATCATCTCCATTGCCGCAATTCTGAACAAACACGGAAAAGGTGAGTTGTATTTCGGGATAAAAAATGATGGCACAGTGGTCGGGCAGGATGTCGGAGATAAAACCCTGCGGGATGTTTCACAGGCCATCAGCAATCATATCGAACCCAAAATTTATCCTGAAATAACCAAAGAAAGACTGAATGACCTGGACATTATTAAAGTTAGGTTCCGGGGCGCTGAAAAACCTTATTTCGCTTATGGCAGGGTTTATTTAAGGGTTGCAGATGAAGACCGTCAGTTGAACCCGAAAGAGATAGAGAAACTGATTCTGGAAAAGAATATCTATAAAAGCCGGTGGGATTCTGAATTATCTAATCTGGATCTGAACGACATTAATCAGGATTTACTGTTAAGTTTTGTAAAAAAATCCAGACTGGCAGGACGGCTGCCGGTAGATACGGAAAAGCCAGAGGAAGTTTTATTGAAACTCGGCCTTGTAAAAAAGAATAAATTAACCCTTGCAGCTAAATACCTTTTTACCGCAAAGCATGATATTGAAGTGCAGGCTGCTGTGTTTGCCACTGACGAGAAACTGAATTTCCTCGACATCCGAAAGTTTAATCAACCTTTGCCGGATATGCTTGAAGCATCGGAAGCATATATTAAAGAAAAAATAAACTGGCGGGTTGAGTTTATTGATTTCAAACGGGTCGAAATTCCGGAAATACCAATCAAAGCCATCCGTGAAGCGCTTGTCAACTCGTTGATACACCGCGATTTTAACAACCCAAAAGGCAACGAAATAGCCATTTACAAAGACCGCATTGAAATTTACAACCCGGGGGCTTTTCCACCGGGTTTGACCCCGGAAGATTACATTCATAAACAGGAACGATCATACCTCCGCAACCCTAAAATAGCTGAAGTATTTTATCTGACCAAAGATGTGGAAAAATGGGGCTCCGGTCTGAAACGCATTTACAACGAATGTAAAGAAAACGGCATCAGCGTCTCTTTTGCTTCCACAAAAACAGGGGTAATCACCACTTTTATAAGACCGGTTTCGAAAACGGAAAAGGTAGGTGAAAAGGTAGGCGAAAAGGTAGGTGAAAAAGTCACTGAAAATTTGCGTGGCAGAATGAGCGATAACGAGAAAAGAATTCTAGATATTATTGAAAAGAATAGATACATAACATATAAGGAATTGTCTTCAATTCTTAAGATCAGCGAAAAAAGTATTTTTAAAAATATTGAAAAACTGAAACAAAAAGGTATCATCAAACGCATCGGTCCCGCTAAGGGCGGTCATTGGCTTGTGGTTGATAATGAAAACACCAATAAAACGGAAGAATGATGGAAGGGTGGAAAAAAATAGTACTTGGAGCAATTGGAAAGAAATTTTATAGTGGCGGAACACCTTCCACAAAAGTGCCATCTTATTGGAATGGAGATATTGAATGGATAACAAGTAAATGGTTGACTGATAAACTTTATTTAGTAAATGGTGAGAAATTTATATCACTTAAAGGACTACAAAATAGCGCTTCGAAATTAGTGCCCAAAAGAAGTTTAATAGTTGCAACAAGGGTTGGCGTTGGAAAGGTTTGCATTAATCAGATTAATATAGCAATAAACCAGGATTTGTTTGGTATTGAGATAAATGAAGAAGAATATTCACTTGAGTTCCTTGCATATCAGTTAAGATCAGAAACGATTCAAAATTATATCAATTCTTTCAAAAGAGGTGCAACAATTCAAGGTGTTACGAAGGATTGTATTAAATCAATTTTGATAAATTTACCCCCCCTTCCCGAGCAACGCAAAATCGCCTATGTATTAAGCACGGTGCAAAAAGCCATAGAGCAGCAAGACAAACTCATAC
>CAZIBE010000014.1:0-54972 GCA_964536685.1 uncultured Calditrichaceae bacterium
AATAAAAATGGAACATATATGACTGTGCACAGATGGATTTTTTCAAAGGTTTCAAACTCTTAGCCCATACTGGAGATTAAGAGGAAGAGCAAACATATAGCAAATAAGATATTAACTCCCTGGTGCAGAGGCCATTACTAAATACAAATCTTCTTCTTCCGTAACCTGCAAAATATCCAATCCGCAAGCGATCATCGTTGCAGCCAGCTCTTCTGCCGGGCACATATGGTGTGTGTGAACAGGAGGGCTTAAGCGGCGGTGCAGTGCGTTTAAACGGCGATGATCCATCAAATGCAGTACTGCAATATACCCGCCGGGACGCAGGATGCGCCGAACCTCTTGCAGCAAGGCATATTTATCTGCGACATGCGGTACAATCTGAAAGCAAAAAACCGTGCCAAAAGCAGCCGCCGCAAAAGGCAGGCGCAGGGCGTCCCCTTGAACAAAATACAAACCATTCTTAGCGGACAATTTTCGCCGCGCTTTTGTGAGCATCTGCCTGGCAACATCAAACTGTACGATGTTGCCAGGCGCATTCATTTTGTCCTGTAAATAAGGGACCAACACACCGGTGCCGCTGCCCAAATCCAATATCGGCGGTGGTAACGCTGGAATTTGATACCTGAAAATGCTTTTTAGCTGAAAATGATGCTCCGTTGTAAAGCCTTCATCCCAGTGAAACGCTAAATCTTCAAAAAAGAGCCGGACTTCGGCAGAATTCATGCGTTGAGCTCCCTTGGCTTTATTCTATGTTACAAATGATAGCGTACACCAACCATCATATAAAAAGGCGGCGCCTGATATTGCGGAACATAATAATATTTCCGGTTAAACAGATTAAACAGACGCAGGTGGACATTAACCTGACCGATGAGATAGGAAGCATACAAGTTACTTACCAGATAATCCGGCAGGCGCTGTTGATGGTTGTTGGCGGCGTAAATATCCTCAATATATTTTCCGTACAGTGTCAGGCTGAACTTGTCGATGTGTCCGGAGACGACAAATTTAAACTGCTGTCTGGGATTGAAGGCCGTTAGCTCGGCAGGATTCAGATAGGCGTAACTGAACTGAAGCTCAATATTTGTAAGCGGTCTTACATTCAGCTGAGTTTCCATACCGTTCATCCGTGTACGCTGCGAAATATTCTCAAATTTAAACATCGGCGGTGGTGCAGGATTGGATACTGATTGAATTAAATTCTTCACATCGTTCTGATACCAGTTGATTTGCAGCGAATTTTTCTGCCAATAGTAGGCAACGCCGGCATCGAAGCCGCGAACCTCTTCCTGGCGAAGCTGCGCGTTGGCAGAAGGAAACAGATACAGTTCCTGCATGGTTGGAAAACGAAAACCGCTTTTGTAACCGGCAAACACGCGCAGATTATTCAACGGCTGCAGCGATACACTGGCCATCGGCGCATAGCTCGTAAGACCGGCGGAATGATGCTGATAGCGCAAACCGCCTTTAATATTCAAATAAGAAGTCACATCATAAAAGCTCAGCAGATAGAGCCCAAGGCTGTTGTAACGTTGCTGTTCCTCTTTAACAATCAGCCTTCCGTTGGGTAGACGCGCATACTTATTTTCTGCCTGCCCCCCGTAAAAAAGCATATCTGTTCCCGCGGCAAATTTTATCTTTCCCCCATTTCCCCAAAATTGATAAGCGGAAAAACCATAAGCAAAATCATTGGATTTAAAACCGTCGTAAAAGCGGTGCCGGCCCATATTGGTATATAGTTGGAAGGAGCCTTGTAAATGTTCATACTTATTCTGGAGCAACACCTCGCCCGTTACGCGTTCTATTTTGGCGCAGGTTCCCAGCCCGGCTACATCCAGCGAGTCGCTTCTTACCGGATCATCAAAAGAATAAGGAACATAACGCCCGGTGGCGGTTACATTCCAATTAGCATTTAACTGATAATTCCAGCCGCCATTCAGCGAAACGGATTGAAAGCCGCTGCGTTCTAAGTGTCCGTCGGAATGCTTATATCGACCGGAGATATACAGCCCGCTTTTTTTGAATTGTTTAGCCAGATTTACGCCCATATTGTAACTGTTAAAACTGCCCCCTTCCGCCGAGATGGAAACGGGAGAACGATATTTAGGTTGTGTAATGAAATTCACCACTCCGCCCATAGCGTGGCTGCCAAAGACGGTTGAGCCGGGTCCGCTAAGCACTTCCACCTGTTGAATATCATCCGTGCCGTACACATCCGGCAGAGGGTGGCCGAAAATCCCCATAAAATCCGGATGCCCGTTGATCAAAATCAGTACACCGGTGTTTGGCTGCCCGCCTAATCCGCGCAGATTAAGCTGCCCGGCTCCTTCCGTACCCAGACCATAACCCATTACTTTCTTTTCCATTACAAAAGCCGACGGCGACTCCACATCGACCGCTTGCAGCACGGAGTGCGATGCTATTTGAACCAGTTGTTCTCCCTTGATCAGTTGGTAATCGTAGGCCATATTCTTAAGAGATGTTTGATAGCGATTGGCCACCACCAAAATGGAATCGTTCAAATTGTAGGTTTGCAGAGAATCAGCCGCAATCGATTCAAAAACCACTAAAAAATTGAATACCATCGCAAACAAAATGATTGAGTAACGCATGTTTCTTCTCCTGTTTATAAATGATTAGCTGGCTTTACTCTAAAAAGTTGTCTAAAAAATGTAAAAATCATTTTTATAAATTTCCTGACATTGTAGCCCATGATTTAAATCGTGGACTGTTAATATGAAACCGTCTCTCACGGTTTCTATAGATAAAAGTTGAACATTTTATATTTTTTAGAGTAACCCCCTAACTTTAATCTGAGTAAAAAAATTTTTTCATCCCATCATAACCGATTGACGCTATATTCCCTGTACGGGCCGGACATAAATCCGGATGTTTTCCCAAATTTTGCAAGAATTTCCGCTAGCATTAAAAAAATCACGCCAGCCCCTGGCCTTGCGAAGTTAAATACAACTTTCCGCTTTTGACGCCGCTTAAAGAAATCATTGTATTCGCTAATTCGCGGATTTGCTCAACCCGCCCTTTGAGCAAAATAACTTCCAGACAATTATCATGATCCACGTGTACATGAGTGGTTGAAATGATCATCTCATAAGCGTGGTGCTGAATATCGGTCAGCTTATCGCTCAACTCATATTTATGATGATCATACAAAAGATGAAGCACGCCCAACACGTTTTGGTTTTGTGTGATTTCTTCTTCAATTAATTCACGGCGAATTAAATCGCGGATGGCTTCCGAGCGGCTGGAATAGCGCTTTTTTCGGAGCAGACGGTCAAAATTTATTATTAATTCTTCCGGCAGAGAAATACTGAAACGTACTAAGTTGTTGTCAGTCATTAGAATCGTTCCCTTAAAAAAATATGTTAGTGTTACGTTTTTGTGAAAAATAACACTTAATTCTATATAACGAAAGAAAAAAAATATTTTTTAAAAAATAATTCGATTTTTGACCATGCTGCCTTATATTTGCACAAAGCAAAAAGCAGAGGAGAGAGAAGACAGGATGCGCTACACAAAATTAGGAGAACGAGGTCCACAGGTCTCCACTATTGGTTTCGGCGCCTGGGCTATCGGCGGGATGAATTGGGGCAAAACCGACGACGACGTTTCTGTGAAGGCCCTAAACGAAGCCATCGATCGCGGCGTAACTTTAATCGATACTGCCGATGTGTACGGTTTTGGCCATTCCGAAGAGTTAATTGCCGGTGTAATTAAGGAGCGTGGTAAGCAAAACATCATCATCGCCACCAAGGCCGGTAACGATTTTTACAACGCCACATCCGACGACGATGCCGGTTACGGCCCCATCAAGCAAACATACAGCAAAGAGTATTTAATTTTCGCAGCCGAGCAGAGCTTAAAACGGTTAGGAGTAGAGGCGCTGGATATCCTGCAGTTGCATAGCCCGGATCTGAACAAACTGGAACAGGATGAACCATGGTTGGCTTTGGAACAGCTAAAACGTGATGGAAAAATATTACACGGTGGATTGAGTATCCAATCGTTTAAAGAGACCGAGCAGGCCCATTTACTCGATCAGCATCATGATATTTTGGATGTAATTCAGGTGCGTTACAATTTATTGGAACGGCAGGCAGAAGACGTGCTGTTTCCCAAAGCGCTCCAATACGGTGTCGGCGTGATTGTACGCATTCCCTTGTTGTTCGGCTTTCTCACCGGAAAATTTAACAAAAACACGCGCTTTTCCGAAGACGACCACCGCAGTATGAATCTCAGTCCCGAAAAGCTGCAAACCTATTTACGGCAACTGCACAAAATGCAGCCTGTGTTCGATGCCTTCCCGGAGCAGACCAACGCGCAGGTCAGCTTACGCTTTTGCATTTCCCATCCTGCCTGCCATACGGCCATTCCCGGCGCTAAAACAGCCCGGCAAGTAGACGACAACTGTGCCGCGTCCGATTGGGGACCCATTCCGGCAGAATTCATCCCGGAGCTTAACTAAACGGACTTTTCCCTATGGTAGATGTTTTATATTTGTAACGGCTAAGACGTCGCAAAATGACCAGTTGTTTTTACCTCTTTTACTAAAAGAATCAAAAAAATAATTGGCCTCAGCTATCAAGTTCCAGCCAATCAGACCGATATTTAATGAATCCGTTACTAAACCTGTTATTTTGCCGGAATTGAGTAGCATGGAGTACAAAGGACATATATTATTTGTTGATGATGAACCAACCACAGTAGAAATGTACACGCTTTTATTGCGCAAAAAAGGATATTATGTGAGTCCTTTTTTAAGTTCCATAGAAGCTTTGTCTTTTTTACGCTTCACCAACAAAAAAATAGATTTGATCATTGCCGATCTGAACATGCCGCTTATGGACGGGCTGGAATTTTTAAAGAAAGTTAAGAAAATTTCCGGCTTTCTGACCACACCGTTTATTTTTCTCACAGCTATCGATGATCATGGGTTTCATTTGGATGCTTATCACTCCGGCGCTCTGGATTACGTACAGAAACCTATCGATAACGAACTGCTATTAGCCAAAGTGGACGCCATCGTCAATTCTTACCAGATGAATGAATTAGAAAACAAGATCGTAATACGCGGGTCGCAGCAAACCTTTGCCATCGAAGAAATTATCCAGTATTGCGAGCAGGAAAAGGTGTCCGGATATGCTTTAATTTCCCATCTTTCCAGAAAAGGTTTAATTACCTTTGACAAGGGCATATTAAAAGATATCGAATTGGAAAATGTGCAGGGCACTAAGGCCTTCGAGAAAATGAAATCATGGCGTATTTATCGTTTCCTCATCGTTCAAGGCCAATTTACCCCGCAAGCTGAACAGTTTTTACAACAATCCTAACCTGGATACCAATAGGTTATTAGCTCATAATTTTTTGTATTTTTTTATTTTTTATTTTGTATTTTTTATTTTGTATTTTTTGGTCATTTCCTGCCCCCAAAAACACTCCCTCCCAGGCGGAAACGGCTAAGACACTACAGATGGTTGCCCGTTAATCTCCCCTTTTCTGCAAACCAGGCCCTTAAGATAATACCCTTCCGGAAAATTCAGAGCCACAGGATGATCGGCGGCCTGATTAAGTTGATACATTATTTGCGCCTCAGTGTCTGCTTCCAGCGCCGCATCCGCTACAATTTTTTGGAATAGTTCCCGCTTCATTAATCCCGAACAGGAAAAAGTGAACAGGTATCCTCCGGGTTTAAGCAGATGGAACGCCAGACGATTAATATCTTTGTAGCCGCGGCTGGCCTTGTTTAAATCTTTAGCTGTAAAGACAAACTTCGGCGGGTCTAACATCACTATGTCAAAACGTTGCCGTGCTTTCCGATAAGCGCGCAGAACTTTGAACACATCACCGTTTACATATTCGGCGCCGTCCGGATTTAGATTATTAAGCAGCATATTCTGCCGCGCAATCTCCAGCGCCGCAGCCGACATATCCACTTGTGTAACCTTTTTGGCTCCTCCAGCAATAGCATAAACGCCAAATCCCCCACTGTAAGAAAAGCAGTTCAGCACCTCTTTCCCTTTTGATAGTTTTCCCAGAAGCATCCGGTTGTCTCGCTGGTCCAGATAAAAACCGGTTTTGTGGCCCTCTTTTAAATCCACAAAAAAGCGTAAAGTATTTTCTGTGATCTCCAATAGCGGCGGGGCTGCCGTACCTCGCAACACCTTCTTTTGTAGTTGCAAGCCTTCCTTTAACCGTACGTCGGCGTCAGAGCGTTCGTAAAAGGAAAAATCAGGGAAACGCTGCGCCAATATCTTTACAATGGTTTCAGCCCAGTACTGGCTGCCGGCCGATAAAAATTGAACCACCAAATAGTTGGCATAGCGATCGACTATCAAACCGGGCAAACCGTCGGACTCGGCATTAATCAGACGATAGGCATTGGTAATTTCATCATTAAAAAGAGCCTGACGCAATTGCAGCGCCTGTTCGATTTTTTTCTTAAAAAAAACGTAATTCACTTCGGTCTGCGCGTCGTACGTCCACAGCCGCATGCGAATCTGCGAGGCCGGTGAATAGGCGCCGCGGCCCGCCAGCTCCCCTGCCGATGTCAGCACTTCCACAGTATCACCGGGATGGGGAGAACCGTCCACCCGCTGAATGGCTCCGGAAAACAGCCAGGGATGATGGTTGCGCAGTGATTTTTCCCGACCTTTTTTTAAAATTACTTTGGGCATAAATTTTTCCACCTACAACTTAATACTTATTACTTAATACTTACCACCTGAATTTTCCCTAAAAGGGCCCCCACTTTATCAACACCGCCGGAATGAGTAGAATAAGCGCCAGTACAAAAAAGATTAGTTGCAAAGGCAGCATCCATTTAAACCATTTTTCGTATGGGATGCGCGCCAATCCTAACACGCCCATAGTAACGCCGGAAGTCGGAATAATCAAATTGGTAAAACCGTCGCCCATCTGAAATGCCAGCACCGCCGTTTGCCGTGTAACATGCAGTAAATCGCTTAGCGGAGCCATAATGGGCATAACCAGCGCCGCCTGCCCGCTGCCGGAGGGAATGAAGATATTGATTACTGTTTGCACTACGAACATTAACTGAGCGGCAACAACAGGATGCATTCCGCGCAACAGACCGGCCAGGCTGTGCAAAATACTGTCGATGATTTGCCCGTCGGAGGCAATTACCAAAATCGAGCGCGCCAAAGCAATGATGAAGGCTACCGTCACTAACTCTTTTGCTCCGTTGATAAAGGCCTGTGTTATTTCTTCGATGGTCAGATGCGAGACAAATCCTATCAGCAGGGCTGTTCCTAAAAACAGGGCGGCAATCTCCGTGATGTACCAGCCGCCAAAGGTAACACCCAAAATAAGGCCCAGCATAGCCAGACCGAAGATGATTAAAATAGTAATGTGTCGTTTACTGAGTTCGCCGATCGCCGCCTCTCCTGCGGCGGAAGCATGCGCATGACGCCAGTAATCATCTAAGTCATACAGCGGACTGTATTGTGGATTGCGGGCGATACGCGCCGCATAGGCCATTACAAAGGCGACAGCGGTTGCGGTAACAATCAGCCATAGAATAAAACGGTAAGCAAATCCTGAAAACGGCGGTAGCTCGGCAATGCCCTGCGCAATTCCGATAGTAAAAGGATTCATGAACGCTCCGGCGAATCCTGCGCCGGCGCCGATGAACGGAATGGAAACACCCACAATGGAATCGTAACCCAGCGAAACAGCCAACGGAACAAAAATCAAAATAAATGCCAGTACTTCTTCGCTCATGCCGAACACCGAGCCAAACAAGGAAAAGACGATCATGGTCACGGGAATAAACAGTGTGCGCATCAGCTTAGAGCGCGTATGCATGTGAGCAATTTTGCCAATCAATGCATCCAGTGCGCCTGTTTTTTGTATCACAAAAAAGGCGCCGCCCACAATAAAGATAAAAGCAATGATATTGGCTGCCTGTACAAAACCGGTTAACGGCGCTTTGAGCAAATCAAACAACCCTTGGGGCACATGGGCTACGTTTTGGTAGGAATCCGGATTTAAGATCTTGCGTCCATGAACCAGCACGCGTTCGTACTTGCCGCCGGGTACTATCCAGGTTAATATGGCCATTCCGGCAGTAATTGAGAAAATCAACGTCAAGGTATTCGGTATGCGGATTTTTTTCATTATGTTTTAATCCTTTTAAATGCCCCCCTCCTCCGGAGGGGAGTTGTTTGCCAATGTTTTAGCGTATTGTAGTTAAATCCATAAGTAAGCTGCCTAAAAGAAGTTTTATTCGTTTCGTGAAATACCATTTCAAAAACCAGTAACCGGTTTCCCCTCCTTGGGAGGGGATTAAGGGGAGGGTCAAAAACCCCGGCGGGCAGCTTTCCCAGGAGCTGCATGGTAATTTGAAAGTGCTTACCCTTCCCCAGCCCCTCCAAAGGAGGGGAGTTGATATCTTGTCTATTAGTCTTTTTTTACAAAGAATCCCTTAACAAAATCCGGCGTAAAAAATAAGCTGTTGAACCTTAAGGGGCAAAATTTTCTTATTTATAATAATCTGCATTACCGCTGCAACAGGCCACAGGCGCCCATTCAGGGTAAACCATTTACTGATCGGTATAAACCCAAACATTTATATTTAATTGCATTTGATCGCTTGCCTTTTTTAAAATACCTTTTACCAATAAAAAATCAAGGAGATTCCATGCGCGTACTCATTAAAAATATCGGTCAAATTTTTACACCCCACTCTGGCAAATCTTTCGGCAGTGTGATTCATCATAAGGATGTGCATCTACTCATTGAAGACGGAAAAATTGACGCCGTTTTAGCGGGAATTTCTTCCCTTCCTAAAACAGACCAGGTCATCGACGCCAAAGGCAAAACCGTGCTGCCGGGCTTCATCGATGCCCACACGCATCCCGTATTCTGGCACACGCGCGAAGGCGAATTCATCATGCGCGTGCAGGGTAAAAGTTACGAGGAAATCGCTGCGGCCGGCGGAGGCATCCGCAACAGCGTGCGCCGTTTCCGCGAGGCCGACAAAGAAAGCATCAAAAACGTTACCCGCCAGCGCATTCGCCAATTTCCGCGCTTTGGCGTAACCACCATCGAGGCTAAAAGCGGTTACGGGCTATCGCCTGCCGATGAAATCAAAGCCCTGAAAATTATTAACGAGTTAAATGAAGAAGAGGCTCTGGATTTACTGGCCACATTTTTAGGCGCTCATGAAGTGCCCGATGAGTATCAGAACGACCGCCGGGCCTACATCGATTTACTGATTAACGATATGATTCCCGAAGTGGCCGAACGTAAGCTGGCCCGCTATTGCGATGTATTCTGTGAAAAAGACGTGTTCAGCGTCGATGAATCGCGGGAGATTTTACTGGCAGCTCAGGCGCATGGCCTGCCGGCGCGCATCCATGCCGACGAACTCTTCCCTACCGGCGGCGCAGAATTAGCTGCGGAAATCGGCGCTAAAACGGCCGATCATTTAGTAAAGATCTCCAACGCCGGTATCCGCGCCATGGCCGAAAAAGGCGTCATTCCGGTACTGCTGCCGGGCACCACCTTCTTTTTAGGGAAGGATCAATATGCTCCGGCGCGTAAAATGCTCGAAGCCGGCTGCCAGGTAGCCATTTCCACCGATTTTAATCCGGGCAGTTCAGCCACGCAAAATATCCAGTTAATGTGGACTATCGCCGCTTTAAAGATGCATCTGTTGCCCAATGAGTTGTTGTGGGCTACCACGCTGGTACCTGCCCGCTCCCTGGATTTGGATAATATCGTCGGTTCTATTGAGCCGGGCAAAAATGCCGATTTGGTCGTCATGGATATTCCCAATCTGGAATATATCGCTTACCATTACGGCGTTAATCACACAGTCATGACTATTAAGCAGGGCGAAGTCATTTACAAACGTTCATAGAAACTTATCTTTAGCGGAGGTCCTCATGCGACAAACTTTCCAAATTGCCGGAAAACATGTACATTTATTGGTGGGCGACCTTACCGAAATGGAGACGGACGCCATTGTTAACGCCGCCAACGAACATTTAGTGATGGGCGGCGGTGTGGCCGGCGCCATTCGCACTAAAGGCGGGCCGACCATTCAGGAAGAATGCAACCGCATCGGCGGCGTCCCAGTGGGAGGCGCGGTAATCACCGATGCCGGCAAGTTAAAGGCTAAAAAAGTGATCCATGCGGTGGGGCCGCGCATGGGCGAAGGCAATGAAGACGAAAAACTGGGCCAGGCGACGCGCAACAGTCTGAGCGTGGCCGAAGAAAACAATCTGTCCAGTATCGCCTTTCCCGCTATCAGTACCGGCATTTTCGGATATCCCATAGAGCGCTGCGCGCGAATTATGTTAACCAAAAGCATTGAGTATTTAAAAAGCGGCGGAAAAATTCAGGACATCTTTTTTTGCTTGTGGCAGGCTAAGGATTACGATATTTTTTTGGCAACTGCCAAAGAGTTGTTAAAAAATTAATTGATTATGTCTTTTGCTCAGCAAATTTTCATTTTAATTTATTTAATTTTCGATAGTTAGCCCTCTCCCCGGCGAAAGCCGCCACTTTTGTGGCTGGCCCCTCTCCCAATTTGGGAGAGGGGAATTAAAGGGGTAAGGGAATACCAACACTTTTCATGTTTTTGTGATTTATTTTTGCTGAGTTAAGGTACTAATCAAAAAATTAATATACGGTTTCGCCAGGAGGGTTAAAAGTTCCGTTGCAAAACTTTTTGGTTTCGTGACAATAAACTTCCCCAACTGGTTTAATCCTTGCGAAGACTATGAAGCTTCGCAAGGAAGACAGGCTTTGCAAAAAGAACTATTCCGAGTACATGCGCACGCGATTACGGCCGTCGTGCTTGGCTTTGTACAGCGCCATGTCCGATTTATTCATCAAATCCTGATGGGTGGTGGCGTCGGTGGGCATGGAAGACACGCCGATACTAACCGTCACCTTCCCTCCCGGCTGGATTTCTTCATGTTCAAAATAAGTTTTTTCCACTGTCTCGCGCAGACGTTCCGCTAAAATCAGACCGCCCTGTTTATCTACAGCCGGTAAAATCACGGCAAACTCTTCGCCGCCGTAACGGGCGACAATGTCGTTTTCGCGCACGGTTTGTTTTAAAATGGACGCTAACTTGCGCAAGACGCGATCGCCGGCCGGATGTCCTAATGTATCGTTGTAATTTTTAAAATTATCCACATCTAAAATCAGCAGGGTTAAACCGCTGTCCGTTCGCAGATGGCGTTTAACTTCTTCTTTTAAACGCAGTTCAAAATAGCGGAAATTATGCAGCTCGGTCATACCATCCGTATAGGAAAGCTCTTCCACCTCGTGATACAATGCGGCATTGGAAACGGCAATGGAAATAATATTACTTAAAATAGAAATTTCTTCTAAGGCCTGCGTATCGTACGGCTGATCTTTCACACGCGGTCCCAGGCAGATCAGCCCTTCCACCGAATTTTTGATGATTAGCGGCGTAATCAGCTCAATATTTAAATCGTCTAACGTTTTTAAAGCAGGTGATTTCTCTCTTAAAGCAGCCGGCACTTTACTGACCAGCGCAGGTTGGCCGTGTTTTTTTAAATATAGCAGCAAAGAATCTTCGCGCATGACTAACAAGTGTTTAAGTTCTTTTGCATAAAATCCTTTACTATTAACGACTTCGAAACGCGAGATATTCTTCTTAAAGGCAAATAAGAATAAGGCGTTGCGGCAGGAAAACTGCCCGACCATGGTTAATAGAACAGAATTAACCAGTTGGTTTAACTCCAGAATGGAATTGAGTTCAAGAGAAATTTCAAATAATGAATGCAAATTGTAAATATTCTTGCGCAGTTGACGATTCTTGCCGAGTAAAGTTTTATTCAGTTTGCTGATTTCTATATTAGCCGCTTCCAGATCGTGAGACTGGCGTACCAGCAATTCGTTCAGCTCCTTTAAACGCAGCGCCGTTTTAATGCGGGCGAGGAGCTCGTCAAAGTGGAACGGCTTCACCACATAATCGTCTGCGCCGCTGTCCAATCCTTCCACAATATCGTCAATATCGTTCTTTGCCGTAATGATGATAACCGGGATGTAACTATCTTCGCGCTGCTCCTTTTTAATGGAACGGATGGCGTCCAGGCCGGACATGCCCGGCAGCATCAAATCCATTAAAACTAAATCGGGCGGCTGATCATGAAATAGTTCCAAGCCGATTTCAGCCGTTTCCGCCCCGATGGGATTAAAGCCGTTTTCTCCCAGATATTTTTTTATGATGACGCGCATATCTTTGTGATCTTCAATGATGAGAATATTTTTCTTGCGGCCATTTTCCATATTGAAATCAATCCTAATTCGTTATAACTTAGTAAGAGTTGTCAAAATTTAATAATCAAAATTTTAAACCAAAACGAACGCTTATTTAATGCCAAATATTCGGCAAGTTTTTAATTTACATAAGGATAAATAGGAAAACGCTATGCCTGCCAAAATTTTTTCACTTATAATCGCTCTCCTGTTCAGCGGCCTGCTGCTGTTTGATTGCAGCAAAAGCACCTCGCCGGATGAAAACCGCTATAAGCTGCCGGACAGTAATTTAAGCTTTTCACAACATATTGAACCCTTATTGGAATACCGCTGCGCCGAAAGCGGCTGCCACTCGTCTACGGATACAGATAATAAATTGCTCTATTTCGAATTGGTTTCCAGAGACGGTCTGGTTAATCATATATTATCCAGCACCGGCGAGCATTTGATAAATCCTCCCATCCACAAATCCCAGCCGGAAGAAGCGCCTTTTTACAAGATCATCACTGTCGGCTATCCCGGACGACCGCAAGATTTGATGCCGCCCTTCGACCAACGCTCTCCTTTAACCGACAACCAAATTGCCGGTATCCGCCAATGGATTGCCGAAGGCTGTCCCAATTAAAGGGAGCTATGACTTCACTTTAATTAAAAAATTTTGATAGGGAATAATCTTCACCGGGCCAAACAGACCATACGAACTCACGCTGAAGCCATCGTCTGTTTTAGCCAGGTGGTTGGAAATGGTATTAGTGACCATTACGCTGATTTTATTTTCCCCTTTACGAATAAATTTGCTGATATCAAAGCGCCAGGGCGGCGCCCATGAGTTACCGACAAATTTATCGTTGACGTACAACGCGCACCAGTTGCGCACTTCTCCCAGGCTCAACATCACCTTCTGGCTTTTGCGGTAGTTTTCCGACAAGACAATGATTTTATGATAGACCACCGGTGCGGACTGGAAGGGAAAATACTTGCTGTAATCGCCCAGACTCACCTTGCCGTGATAACTTTCGCTATCCAGATACCAGCCGCTGGCTTTGAGTGTAAGAATAGGCAGGCGTGTTTTCACTTCGAACTCGCTCACCTTTTTTTGCGCGCCCTTTTGCAGCGTTAAGTATCCCTTGCCCGGCTGCCGTTTCCAAACCTCCAGGCGCACTTCATTAGGCGCTGAATTCAGCAGAGTAAATCCGTCACAATTATCATCGACCACCTGCCAGTTGTTCAACCCTTTCTTTTTATCAATGATAATCAGACGACTTTCGCCCGGAGCAAGAGTAAAACGAAATTTCAGCCGTTTTTTTTCCAGTTGCCAACGATTGCACAAATGCGATTCCATGTGCGAAAAATTCCAGTAATAGGGACGTCCGCGGTAAGCGGTTTCTACCGTACAGGAAATTTCCCGATGCAGATTTGTATTTAAGGCAAACATAAGGTAATGTTTTTCATCTTCACACAGGCGGTGACGCACGCCGTAGGGATCAGAAGTTACGCGCAAACGGATAAAGGGCGCCAGATCGTCCACCAAATCATTCAGCCGTATCATTTCCGGAATAAAGTAGGCGCGTCCGCCGGATTCGTGTTGTTTAAAGCTGGTACTGTTGGGCATGCCTGCCTCAAACCATAAGTCCCATGTTAATTTTTCGATGCGCTGGCGGTCGTTCTCTTCGATACCGGCAGAGGGCAGCGTGCCCAGAGCAATAATTATTCCGCCTTTTCCAAAGAACTGATGCAGCTTTTGCAGGGTCTGTACCGGGACGCGTTCGGCAAACGGCAAAATAACAATGCGAAACGTACGGCCTTTAAAATTAAGCTGATCTGCTTCCACGGTAAAATGTTTTGCGGAATTAAACACGCTGAAATCGACCAGTTCATAGTCCAGTCCGCTCTCCTCGATCACGTTTAGGGCACGGAAGAATTGTTCGTCGCGGCTGTTGTGTACCGGATGCAGCACCAGCAATTCGGGGCGGCCGCTGCCCGATTTAAGGAAATTACCTAACTGATGGATATTGCCGAACCATTCCGGATATTCATTAAAATTGGCGTCATGCTGTTTGATTTGTTTTGGCAGCTGCGGCAGACTGCGCCACAATTTTTTCGGCAGGCGGGCAATCAAATGGTTAGCGCCAAAAACAAAGGCGCTGTCGATCATAAAGCGTTTGATCCAAAATTCTTCGCCGCTGTGGAAAATATCGCCTAACAGAACAGGAACCTCTTTGACCTTTTCTTTAACATGCTGGCTGGCCATACGTTTAATCTGGACGGCCGCCCGCCGATAATATGGCGTTTGGGGGTAGAAGCGCCCGGCGTCTATTTTTAAGATGAACTTGCTGTCCAGCGGCAAATCATTCACAAAAGGATGATCCGCTGAAATAAACAATTTAACTTTTTCCGAAAGAGATTGTAATTGCGGAAAAACGATGTTCTTTAGATATTGCGTAATATTCAGCCGGTAGCGGAACGGTCTGCCCGGCGGCATACCTTGCAGTTCATTTAACCAACTGGCCGCCAAGGAGTGCAGGAGTTGCGGTTGCTCTTCCACCTCCGCCGGAAACAGCGCCCGCCGGAAATTTTTATCCAAAGGGAAAAGTTCATCCAAATCGTAAAATGCAGCGGGCAATTTTTTACCGAATTTTTTTAACCGCGTTCTGAAAATCTTTTGCAGCATGCTGAGATGCTCGGTGTTTAGGTAATTAAATCGTTCCTGCCTGTTAAAAAAATAAAAGCGGCGTATAATCAACAGTTGTGTAAAACTCTTATCCAGCGAAGCTAATTTGAGCTGCCCCTTGCTCACATCCAGCCAGGGGGTGACATCTTTGAATTCGTACTTATATCCGGCAGCCTTTTTAAACAGCAACAAGGCCTGCACCGTAGCAGCGTCTTTCAGGGGCACAACAGTCGTTTTGCGTCCCTGTTGAATGGCAACCACTTCCGGCTCGTTTCCGTAAAAGCCGAAAAAATGTTTTCCCCAATTGGATTGCATTTTATAATAGGCCGAGCTGGAAAAAACATAACGCGTCAGAATACGCTCAATCTGATCCGGATGGTCGGCCAGATAGCTGCGAATTTTTGGTTTAAACTGCAAGTACACGGGATGCTCCGTAGATTTGCCTGCGGCAATCACCGGGTGCAAGCGGTTAAGATCGCCCACCCCGCCCTGCACAAAGGTTTCTTCGATGAACCATTCGGCCAGAAGGTCCAATATATCTTTTAGCGACTCCTCTTCCATTTGCGGAGTAGTTTCTAAAAAAAGTGAAACGGCAGGTTGTAAATTAAACAGATGAAAATTTTTAAAAATCAGATTTAAGCGTCGATTTTGGTTTCCCATGGAAGGCTTCCATTGTAATAATTGAATCGTTAAATAAAAATTGCTAATATTCCTTTTTAATGTCAAGTTGTTTATCGGCCTTTTACACAATTAAGATAACGAAGGAATCAGATGAATTTACCCCCGCATTTAAATTTTTCCTACCGGCCCACGCCGGTTGTTCCGCTGAAAAAACATTTTGCTCATATAAAAGATCAACAGGTGTGGCTCAAGCGCGACGATATGACCGGACTGGAACTGGGCGGCAATAAGGTGCGCAAGCTGGACTTTTTGGTACAGGAAGCGCTGGATCAGAACGCCACTACGCTGATCACCTGCGGCGGAGTTCAATCGAACCATTGCCGGACCACGGCCTTCTACGCCAAAAAACTGGGGCTCAAGGCGCGTCTAATTCTACGCGGCGAGCGGCCGCATATAGCGACGGGGAACTTACTGCTCAATCTGATTGCCGGCGTGGAGATCGATTACATTTCAGCGCAAACCTATGAGCATGTCGATGAAATTATGCAGCAGATTGCCGACGCCTCCGCAGAAAACTGCTATATCATTCCCGAGGGAGGCTCTAACGAAACCGGCGCCTGGGGCTATGTGCGGGCCTTTGCCGAAATCGAAGAACAAAGCCGACAAAATGGAATCAAGTGGGATGTCATCGTTGTAGCCACCGGCAGCGGCGGCACACATGCCGGATTGCTGATTGGTAAAATAATGGAACACAGCCCCACTGAAATCATTTCGGTGAATGTCTGTGACGACGCCTCTTTTTTTAACAATAAGATCGATGGCGTCCTGCACAGTTTTTCCAGTAAATATGATGTACCGTTGCAGTGGGCCAGCGATGACATCCACATCATTGACGGATTTGTCGGCGAAGGTTACGGCGTCATTTCGCACAAGGAAGTGTCTACCATTAAGGCCCTGGCGCAAACCGAGGGCATTGTGCTGGACCCTGTTTACGGCGCCAAAGCCTTCCGCGGTTTTCAGGAACAGTTGGAAAAAGGCGGAATTCCCGGACGTAATATTTTATTTATCCACACTGGCGGCATGTTCGGTGTGTTTCCCTATTGGAGGGAAATAACAGAGTGATTTGCTGCCCGCCGCCAAACACAAGGAGACTCTTAACTCCAAAAGTATACCGGAAGCAGATGACACAGTAAGATTTAGCAGCTTAGTCGTTCCCGCCCTGGAGGAAGTGTTTTGGGGACTGAAAAAGACAAATGAAAAATGAAAAAACATACAACCTACAAAAAGCTAAGAGATTAAAGGAAAGCGCATAAGTAGTGAGCGAGACAAATCTTAACGTTCGGCCTAAGCGCCTTGCACGTGTATTCCATTTCATCCGCAAACATTGGGCGCCCATCACAGCCATTGGCGCTTACCTGTTCATTCTGATTTTTTTCTTTTTCATCTCATTACCGGATGTTTCTTATCTTAAAACGCACAATCCTAAAACAACCTCGCTAATTGAGCTGCGCAAAGAGCAGGCGGCGGCCAATGGCAAAAAACTGCGCATCCGCCAGCACTGGGTGCCCTTCCGCCGCATCCCGAAATTGTTGCGCCGGGCTGTGCGTATCACCGAAGACGCCTCATTCTACCGGCATAACGGCATCGACTACGAGGAGATAAAGGAAGCCATTAAAAAGGATTTGTCTAAGGGACGTTTGGCGCGCGGAGGCAGCACGATTACCCAACAATTGGCTAAAAATTTGTACCTGTCCACACAAAAATCTTTTTACCGCAAAATCCGCGAGTACTTTATAGCGCGCCGTCTGGAAGCGCATCTGAGCAAAAACCGTATTTTTCATCTCTATTTGAATGTCATTGAATTTGGCCACGGTATTTTCGGCGTTCAGGCCGCCGCGCGCTACTATTTTAAACGGAACGTCGATCAACTAAATTTAGAACAAATCATTCGCCTGACCGCCGTCATTCCACGCCCTCTCTCTATTCGTCCCACCGGAAAATCGCGCCGGCTAAAATGGAAATGCCGCTGGATATTAAGAAAACTGTTGAAATACGGATATATCAGTAAAACGCAGTTCCGGCAAACTCTGCCGGCCTTTGAGAGATAGAGTTTTGGACAAACCTCGTGAAGGGAATCGTAAATAATTCAGTGGAAGAAGCGTCGGGTCGCCAGGAAACACAGTAAAACGAGGGGACACAGCTCCCCCCGTTTGGAGGAGTTGGAGGAGGGTAAGCATTTTCAAATGACAAAGCGCTACTTGGGAATGGCGCCTAAAGTGGTTTTTGACCTTCCCCTTAGTCCCCTCCGCAGGAGGAAAAACCGGCTACAGACCTTCGGGCGAATTCTTAATTCTTAACTGCTTTTTGCATGGCCGGTAGTAAAATCACAAATTCTGTGCCCTTGCCTACCTCGCTCTGTACATCAATGCGTCCGCCGTGCTCGCGGATAATCTGATAGACAATGGAAAGCCCCAGCCCTGTGCCATTGGCCTTAGTGGTGTAAAAGGGATTGAAAATCTGTTCCAGCACTGCCTGCGAAATGCCCTTGCCCGTATCTTTAAAACTAATTTGGATGAAAGTATCGGAGAGCAACCCGGGTACGCTTTTGCGGCGGTCTATTAACGGCTGGGAATGTGCGGCGTTGCGGGCTGTAATGGTTATGCTCCCCCCTGCGGGCATGGCGTCGATGGCATTTAAAAATAAATTAAGAAATATTTGCTGAATCTGGTTGGCGTCCACAAAAACCTTCGCCAGGTTTTCAGCATAATCCAACTCAATAGATATGCGCTTTTCCTGTGTTTTCGGCCGCACCAGAGGAATCACCTCATCAATAATAGATTTTATATGCAGCGTCGTAGGATCGGGGCGCGACGGGCGGGCGTAACTAAAAAAAGCTTTAAGCAATTCATCTAAGCGATCCACCTGGCGCAGGATACGTTTTACATATTCCTGCTGAAGAGAGTCTTCTTCTAGCTCCTCTTCCAGCGTTTGCGTCATGGCCTTTATTCCGGCCAGCGGATTGCGAATTTCGTGAGCAATGCCGGAACTAAGCACGCCTAAGGAAGCCATGCGATCCATGCGAATAATCTCGGCCTGAATGCGCTTAGTCTGCGATATTTCCGAAAAAACAAAAATGTAATTTTTCTGGCGAAAATCATCTATAAAAGGATAGACCGAATAACCGATGTAAAAATGGGGCTGAGTATCGCTTTTAATGTGCATTTCCTGACGCACTAAGGGCAGACTACCGTTTAGAATCTGCTTTTGAATGGTCATTAAATCCACCTTGCCAAACAGATCGCCCAATTCGGCAGGCGGTTTTTCATTTTGATAATTTAAAATTTCAGTGGCCGCTTCATTAATAAAAATGATACTGAAACTATCGTCAAAGACAATGGTCCCGAAATGCACTGATTGCATAATCTGGCGGAACAACTTTAACTGAGTTAACTGGCGGTCTTTGATGATGGCCATGTTGTCCGGCGCCGCCGCCGCTTCCATGTTGATCTTTTCCAGATGATAAGTGATCTTCTGCGCAGCTATCAAACTAAATGACAGATCGTTTTCCGTAAAGGCGTCCCGATAAAGCTTGTTAACCAACAGAATGGCGGCCCGGGGACGGTGGAAGACCGAAATGGGAATAAATAACAAGCTGAATATTTTAACGCGCAACGCTTCTTCCACTTCCTGAATAAAAGGGTCCAACAGCTGTTCATTCTCAAAAATCTGAGAAAAATTTTCCACTAACAACCTGTCAGCCACACTGTTTTGCACGGTAAAAAAATGTTTGCGTACGATTTGCTCGCCGCTACTATCGAACAGATTGATATTCAGCACCTGCCTGGTATCGTCATAATAGGCAAACAAAGCGGTTTCCACTGCCAGAGCCAGTTCCATCCGACGCACAAAGTCCAGTTCCAAATGATGCAGCAGGTCCTGTTCTTTGCGAAAGCTGAGAATCTCGTCCATTCCCAGTAAATCATCCATACTGGAAATGAGCTTTTTTTCTCCTTCGATGATCTCCTGATAAAGCGATAAACGCCGTTCTAAATGGCTGAGATGAATGGCGCTGGAAAGCGTGGAAATAAATGCAAATTTGTCGATGGGCTCAATTAAAATTTTATTACGCGGGTCTTTATACAGTTGCTTTTTAAGCGCTGTCTGTTCATTTTTGAGAATATAGATAAAGGGCATATTCTCTAAGCGCAAATGATTACGGGCGTCCTGAATGCGTTTAATGTCAAAATCGGGGGACGACGCGTAATCGATTAAAATTAAATCAAAAGGCTTTTCCAGAGCAAGCCGTGTAAACGCTTCATCAAAAGAATAAGTACGGATACGGTTCTGCGGATCATTTAAAATGGCGCTGTATTGCTGAGTGCGCGTTGAATTATCTGAGATAAAAACAAGATTAAATTGTTGTGTATTCATCACATGCGCTAAGAGAAATCCTGGCGGAAGCGATCGTAATCTAAAATAATAAGCTTGCTTCCTTCCTTCTGGACGTATCCCAACTGGCTCAGCGACTTAATTACGCGGGATATGGTTTCGCGGCTGGTGCCGGCCATATTCGCCAAATCCTGTTGCGGCGGCAAATGGGCAATTTCCACACGCCCTTGTTTAATGATGCCGGAATCATCGGCAATACGGAGAAAGGTAGACGCCACCCGTCCCAGGGCGTTTTGCAGGGAAAGGCTTTTAATCTGGGCGTCGCTGCGCCGTAAACGATGGGCTAACTCCTTTAAAAGATTAATGGCGATTTGCGGATAATTGTACAGCATCTGTAAAAAATTCTCACGGCGGATGATCATCATTTCGGTATCTTCCAGCGTTACGGCATTGGCGCTGCGCGTTTGACCGTCTAAAATAGACATTTCGCCAAAGAAATCTCCGTCTACCAAAATAGACAGGATGACTTCGCGTCCTTCATCGCTGATACGGGAAATTTTAACACGGCCGCAAAGGATGACAAACATGGTGGAACCGACTTCCTCTTCGATTAGCACCATATTGTCCTTTTTATAGACCTGCCGCATTGTATACTTAGAAATATCCCGTAAATCATCCTCCCCCAACTCAGAAAATAATGGGATTAGTTTAAGTTCCTGAATGTCCATGAGCCCCTCTATTTTTTCATGATTTGATATTCTAAATCAAACCTGCTTTTCAAGCGGTTGGCCAGTTCCAGCGTCTTTTCGATATCGGCTTTTCCTTTAACCCAAACGCAGTACAAGGTACGACCGTCAACGTTACGTTCCACCAATATGGATTGGACGTCCTGCGTTTTTAAAAACATTCGACGCTGTTGGGCATTTTCTTTAATGCCAAAAGCGCCAACCTGAATATAAAATACTTTTTCCGCAGGCGGCGGATTTTTAGAAATTGGAACCGCTCTGACAGTTCCTTCTTCCGGCCCGTGCTCGGCCATATATTTTTGATATTTTTCCGCCGTTACATAAAAGCCTTTAGCGTAATAGTATTCGTACAATTTTTCCGCAGACAGCAATCTGGTTCGAACATTAGCCAGTTGAAAAACTTCTTTATATATTTTAACGGCAGAATCGGCGTTTTCTTTAAATACGGCTTGATAAAAACGCATTTCGGGCGTTTGGGTTTGCGCTGGTTTTATCTGATTTAAAAGGCTGTGCAAACGCGTAAAATCGTGTTCTTTATAAGCCTGATACAGCTGCTCCGGTTTTATTTGACCCAAAGCGGCATTATTCCAAACAAACAGGGAAATAAATATGAACAGAGCGCTTACAACTCTGTGTTGACTGCTTTGCATTTAGGACATTTCCAAAATGGTTCTTCTTGCGTGTAACCACAAACCGGGCACGTAAAGCGCAATTGCTGACCGGGAAGCGCGGCGTCTATTAAATCAAGAGATATTTCGGCGGCCTGCTGCGCCTTCCCATTTTCCAATAAGATATGCGCTTCTTCGGCTCTGATGAGGGCGGCATCCATTTCGGGTTTGCTGTTTTCCTGTAAAAGGCTAAGCGCCGCATCGTACTGGCCTTTTTTGCGTAAAATTTTAGAGAGCGCCAAAAGCGCATACTGGTTTTCGGCGTCTGCTTTTAAAATGGATTCGTACAATTCTTCGATTTTATTAAAAAAACCCTTTTCGTACCAGGCCTTTTCCAGCCGCGGAAACAGGAGATACGCTTTAGCCGGATATTTTTTACAATACTCTGTCCAAACTTTAATGGCATCGTCTTTCCTGTCTTCTTCCTGAAGATAGGAATCGCCGATATACAGATAGGGCGCCACAAAAGCGGCGTCTAATTTAATGGCTTCCTTAAATACGATGCGGGCTTCTTTTTCCTCGCCCTTTTCTCTTAGCTGCAAGCCCATCAGCACTTTATAGACGGCCATACGGTGTTTGTATTTTTCTTCGCGGTGTAAGGCGCTGTTTTTTAATAGCTCAAAAGCCTTGTCATATTTTTCCTGTTTGTCATACACTTTCACCAAATAAGGGATGATTTTTACCATATATTCGGGAACGCTTTGCAATTTGGCAAACCATTTCTCAGCGCTTTCATATTTTCCCATCTTCCAATAATCCAGCCCTAAACTGAACCAGATTTGGTATTGTTCTTCTTTAGCTACATCGCCGCGCAGAGTCAAGTCTTTATGCACGCGCACCGCATTAGCGAATAAACCTTCTTCACGCAGAATATCCCCTAATTTGATGTAAGCGTCTATTTTGGTAGTGTCTAAGCGGACGGCCTCTTTGAATTTTTCGATGGCGCGGCGGTGATCTTTTTCGGCCATGAATTTTAAAGCCATTAAATAGGCGGCGTTTTCCGCGCCCTTTTTGTTATCGCCCCGAAAGTAAAAATAGTAGAAAATACCGCCGGCTGCGGCTAAAATCACTATGATAATCAGTAGTTGCAAATAAAACGAAGAATCCATGAACTTTGCTCCTGAAAATTTAAATTTCGGGTTCAGAATCTATCTTCGTATCGGTTTCAGGAATTTCATCGATAGAAAGATTGCGCAGCCCTTCCAGTTCTTTCACCAGTTTTTTATTCTGGCGTTTAACCGAGGCAATTTCGCTGCGCGCTTTAAGCACCTGCGTAGCTAACAGTAAAGCGCCGATGACTACGCCGATGAAGAGCGAGATAAAAATCACCGTAACCAAATTAACATTTTCGTATACTCTGTTGAACAGATAGATGGTCACATATTCGTTGAGGTTAAGCGTAAAAAACCATAAAATAATGGCTCCAAACACAATCCAGATAAAGATACTGACTAAGCGCATGGATGACTTCTCCGCTGAAAAGATTTTAAATCCTTAGAAAATAGTTACTTTTTAATATAATCACTACAGCTTTTTATGGCAATTAAAATCTGGATCAAGAAAAGCCCTGCATAGAACAGGGCCGTTAGCGGGAGTACATGGGAGTCGAACCCACCTGTCCCTTAAGCGGGACACACACGGCTTTGAAGGCCGGGAGAGCCACCGGGCCCTATCTACTCCCCTGAAAGAGAACGAATTTTATCAATTATTGATAAAAAATGCAAACCTTTCTCCGCAGGATGAAATGTACTCTTTTCCTTAGCGGCTTTGTGTGGGGAGTTATTTTATTACCCATCAAGCTGAATATCTACCGAACAACACATAACGCAAAAGAGTAATCAGGAAATAGGAAACAGAAAATAGGTGGTTGAATAAAAAACTCTGTGTCCACTGTGCGCCCTGCGGTCGTAAAATAATTTTGAAAGTTGAATTCTGAATTAATGGCCACGGGCCGGGAAAACAGGCCTGCCCGTTTCATTAATAGTTTTTAATTAAATTACTTTTTTGTAAATAAATCCCCTGCTCTGTAACTTGTAACGTTTCGTTCGTTCGCTAAACGCCGTCGTTTATTTTTTAGGAGAAAGTATTGAAACCTGTGTTCAAATCTTTTTCAATAAGCATCTTAGCTGTTTTTATATTTCTCGGCAGCTCATACGCCCAAACCTTAAACGACTATTTTTCAAAAAGCGAATTAAACACGCTCACTCAAGCGCAAACGCTGATTCACAGCGCGCTTTTTGCCCGGGCGGAAAGTTTGCTGACTCATTCCGAAGCGACAATCAGCCCCACCGCTTACCTGTTTTTTATGCAGGTGAATTATTTCTGGCGTTTTGTTTATACAAAAAACGACTCCTTTTTAACGCTGTCCGTGGCCTACGGCGAAAGAAACAAAGAGCTGTTAGAAGATCAATCCGGAAAACCTTCTCTGAAAAACGATTTTTTCCTGGGCGCGGCCTATGGCTATCTGGGGTTGGCTAAAAGCATGGGCAGCCATTTGCTGAGCGCCATTAAATACGGCAAAAGGGGCTACAACAAACTAAAGAAAATTTACGAGACCTATCCCGATTTCAAAGAAACCGAGTTAGGCTTAGGCGTCTTTGAAGGTATGGTAGCCAAATTGCCGGCCGTCCTGCGCTGGCTGTCCTATCCCTTAGGTATTAAAGGTAACATGCCAAGCGCTTTAAAGCATCTTAGCAACGCGGCCAGCGGTAACCGGATAACCAAAGCGGACGCATGGTTTTTTATGTACGGTTTTTTGTCCGGCAAGGATACGGCGCCCCGGCGCCGGGCGGTACTGGATTCGCTGGCGACAACTTATCCCGACAACCCCTTGTACGTTGCTTTAAAAGGAATGGAACTGTACCGACTGGAAAAATTCGCCGAGGCGCGAAAATATTTTAGACATTCCAGAAAAATTATGCGCGAACCATTTCAGAATCTGGATATTCTTGCCGATAGTTACATAGCCCGGTGTGACTATCGCTTAAAGGATTATCAAAAATGTATTGACGAGTATTTACAAATCGAACCAGTTTTATTGAAGCTGAAACAACCAAAAAAGCTTGATATGATGTACGCTTTTGTTTCTAAAAGCTATCAGGCCTTAGGCGAAAAAGAAAAAGCGGAACAGTATTATAACCAAATTGAGACTAAAAAAATATACGATCGTATCCGCTAAAAAGAAAATATCCAATGATGAGCACGGAATGATCAAGGATTGAAAATCCATAAATGTAGCATCATAAATGATAACAAAACAATACAGAGAAGATTTCACATAAACGAGGTGCCGCATGTACAAAAAATGCATCGTTCCGCTCAAGGCTTTGAACAAGCGCGCAAACTTTGAGCACGTTCCTTTTAAAACTACTGCCGACGTCAAACCTTTAAGCGCCGTAATCGGACAGGACCGGGCGGTTTCATCCATTAATTTTGCTCTGGAAATCGGCGATTCGGGCTACAATATTTTTGTAACCGGCAGCTACGGCACGGGACGCACGACCATCGTAAAAGATTTGCTGCAAGGCTCGGCCAAAAACCGTCCTATTCCGGCGGATTGGGCATTTGTCTATAACTTCGAAAATCCGGACGAGCCAAAAGCCTTGCAATTGCCTTCCGGACAGGCAGTCAAACTGAAGCGGCAGATGCAACGCCTGATGTCTAATTTAAAAAGCGACCTGCAAAAGACCTTTGAATCTAAAAACTATTCCGAACGCAAGAATGAAATCATCGAATCCTTTAACCAGCAAAAACACAAAATCTATGCCGATGTGGAAAAAGAGGCCGGCAAGCTGAACGTAAAAATCAAAAGCTCCAGCATGGGCTTTATGACCGTTCCCGTTAAAGACGGCAAGGCCATCCGTCAGGAAGATTTCGAACAGCTGTCCGAGACTCAGCAAAAGGAAATCGAAGAAAATCTGTCGCACATCCAAAAACGCCTTCAGGAAATAGTCCGCAAACTGACGCACCTGGACCGCGATCTGGCCGATCAATTAGAAAAACTGAATCAGGATATCGCCCGTTATGTGGTAGATAATCATTTTGCCGCGATCATCGAGAACTTTGCGCATTGCAACGATGTGAAAACGTATCTGAACGAGGCGGCGGAAGATATTATCCGTAATGTGGACAGCTTTATCGGCTTTGAAAAATCCGAAGAAGAACACGAGGATATTCCCTACCAACTAAATAAATATCAAATTAACGTAGTCATCGATAATTCCCGGCAAAAAGGCGCGCCGGTGATTTACGAAACCAATCCCACTTACAACAACTTATTTGGACGCATCGAAAAGAAATCCTATCAGGGATTTTTGTACACCGACTACACCATGATCAAGGGCGGTTCGCTGTTAGCGGCCAACGGCGGCTATCTGGTTTTGGACGCCGACCAACTGCTCAAGCATCCCTTTGCTTATGAGGCGCTAAAACGCTCGCTGCGCTCCAAAGAGCTGCGCATCGAAGACATCAACTCCTTTTACGGATTTTCCAGCACCGTTTCCTTACGCCCCGATCCCGTGCCGCTGGAAATTAAAGTTGTGCTCATCGGTCAGGTTTATCTCTATCGGCTATTGCACAACTACGATGAAGAATTTCGTAAGATTTTCAAAGTGCGGGCGGATTTCGATGTGGAAGTTAAAGAAACGCCCGCTTCGCTGAAAAAATACATTCAGTTTATTTCACGCGTGGTGCACGAAGAGCATCTGTTACATTTTGATCGTCAGGGCGTAGCCGCCGTGCTGGAATACGGCTTCCGCTTAGCCGATCACCAAAAACGCATATCCATTCGCTTCGGCGAATTAGTGCGTATTATTCGCGAAGCGTCCTTTTGGGCAAAAAAGCGTCGTAAAAAGATCGTCTCCCGTAAAGACGTACAGCAGGCCGTGGAAGCGCGTATTTACCGCCACGATTTGGTGGAAGAAAAAATTCAGGACGCCATCATAGAAGGCACGCTCAATGTGGATGTTAAAGAATCTAAAGTAGGACAAATCAACGGCCTGGCCGTTTATGATTTGGGCGATTATTCCTTCGGCAAGCCCTCGCGCATTACCATTAACACCTATATCGGCAGCCGCGGCATCATCAATATCGAACGGGAAGCCAAGATGAGCGGCAGAATTCATGATAAAGGCGTACTGGTACTGAGCGGGTACTTTTCGCAAAAATTCGGCACGACCATGCCCTTGTCTTTCTCGGCGTCCATCACTTTTGAACAAAGCTATGGAATGATCGACGGCGACAGCGCTTCTTCGGCAGAACTGTACGGCTTACTGTCCTCGCTGGCCAACGTGCCCATTAATCAGGGCATTGCCGTTACCGGCTCAGTAAATCAAAAGGGAGAAGTGCAGGCCATCGGCGGCGTTAACCAAAAAATCGAGGGATTTCATAAGGTTTGCCGCACCAAAGGACTAACCGGCGAACAGGGCGTAATTATTCCTGTAGCTAACGTAAAAAATCTTTTGCTAAATTATGACGTAGTAGATGATATCCAAGCCGGCAAATTTCATATTTGGGCCGTGGACAACATAGAAGACGGCATCCGCCTGCTAACCGGCAAAAGCTGCGGAGTGCCGCACAAAGACGGTTCCTTTACCAAAGATTCAATCTTCGATTTGGTTCAAAAACGGCTGATTCAATTCGCCCGTACGGCGCACCAGTTCCGTAAAAACTTAGGAGAAGAACCTAAAGCCGAAGAGAAAGAGAACAACTCATAACCTTTACGAACCTTCCTGAAGTTTCGTAAATATAAAACAACCTGGAACCTTTGCGAGCCTTACAATGGTTCGTAAAGATAAATGTCAAAAAGCTACAAAATCTTTACGAATCCTGTAAGGATTCGCAAAGGGAACAATCTTAAAGCGGTTTTTTAAGTAAATCCCGCAATACTTCCTGCGGGAAAGGTATGCCGCTCCAAATTTCAAAACTCTTGGCCGCCTGATGTAATAACATAGGCCAGCCGTTAAAAGTACGCACCCCCAACTCTTCCGCTTCTCGTAAAAGGATTGTTATTTCGGGATTGTAAATTAAATCATAGACAATGGAGTTCTCATGCACCAAACCGCGCAGAATCAGCGGCTTAAGTCCCCGCAATGCACCCATACCCACCGACGTGGTATTTACCACCAAATCATATTTTTGTCCGGAGGATTCCGCCTGCGCTAAATCCATTGTGTTAATTGCTGCGCTAGTATTCACGGAAAAATCCCGCGCTAACTTTTGCGCTTTGCTTATTGTCCGGTTAGCGAGGCTCAGTTTCACCTGCGGATATTGGGTGATTAAAGCATACAGCACGGCCCGGGCCGCTCCGCCGGCGCCGATCAGCAAAATTGATCGCGGCACACTATTTAATGCTTGCAGCGGCTGTAAAAATCCGTAAGCGTCCGTATTAAAGCCCTTCCATCTTCCGCCGGCCTCTATTTGAATCGTATTAACCGCGCCGATAATCCGTGCCGTATCATCCAGTTCATCGACAAAACTCACGATTCGTTCTTTAAAAGGAACGGTCACATTAAAGCCCCGCCAGTCCTGTGTTTTTAAAGCGGCAACGCACCGCTCAAAATCATCCGGCGGAATTTCCTGCTTCACATATTCAGCATCCATATTTAAAAAACGGAAAGCGGCATTATGAATTTGCGGGGAGAACGAATGGCTTAGCGGAAAGCCGATGACAGCGTAATATTTCATAGTTGATCTTTATTCCAAATAATATCAGCGCGTTACCTGCTCCAGAATATCCCAGAACTCCGGAAAACTCACGGCCACGCAGTTGGGATCATCCAAAGCAATCCCGGATTCACTAACCAGATTGGCCATGGCAAAGGCCATGGCGATGCGGTGATCGCCGTAGGTGGCAATCTCTCCCCCGCCTAATTTCTGCGGGCCTTTCAGTTGCAGACCGTCCTCTAATTCCTCCACCTGAACGCCTATTCTGCGCAGATTTTCCACCAGCGCTTTAATGCGGTCCGATTCCTTATGGCGCAGTTCTTCGGCTCCCCTGACCACAAACGCGCCCTCGGCCTGCGTGGCCAGCAGCGTCAGGATGGGAATTTCATCAATAATGTTCGGCACCAGTTCAACGGGAATGTCAATATTTTGCAGGGACTGGTATTGCGCTTCGATGTCTCCTACAGGTTCTGGTTTGCTCAGACGTTCCACCACTTCCACTTTGGCGCCCATCAGCTCCAACACCCTTAGAAAACCGGTGCGCGTGGGATTAAGCGACACATCGCGCAGGCTCAGCTCCGAACCCGGCAGCATGAACGCGCCGCTTAGGAAAAAGGCGGCGGAAGAAAAATCGCCGGGAATGGTCATGGACAGAGAAGGAATTTGCACCTCGGAAGAGCTGAATATACTCACTGTGCCGTCGTTGTGTATTTCCTTCCTTAAGTTAAGCATGCGTTCGCTATGATCGCGCGAGGGGATCGATTCAATCACCTCCGTCTCCCCTTCGGCAAACAACCCAGCCAGTAAAACAGCCGATTTCACCTGCGCGCTGGCCACTGGCAACCTGTATTGAATACCGCGTAAAGAATCCGCCGGGTGAAAGGTCATCGGCAAATGATCATCTGTTGCTGAAATGTGAGCGCCCATTTGCTTCAGGGGCTCTAAAATACGCTTCATGGGCCGCCGGCTCAGCGAGCTGTCCCCTGCCAGCGAAGTTTCGAAGGGCAGATTCGCCAACAGACCGCTCATTAAGCGGGCGGTGGTGCCGGAATTGCGCGCGTCCAATACGGCCGAAGGCTGCCGCCATTGGTGGAGCGCTTTACCGTGAATATAAAGCAGATCATGTTTTAGTTCGGAATGAATGCCCAAGGAATTAAGAATTTCCAGCGTGGCGCTGCAATCGCGGTTAAAATTAAAATTACTGAAGTGCGACACACCGTCGTACAGCGCGGCAAAAAGAGCCGCCCGGTGCGAAATGGATTTATCCCCCGGAAGACGTATTTTACCTTTAATTACGGACATGCGCTTAAATGGCTCCCCGGTTCTGTTCAGGATTGAACGGTTTTACGTAAACGTTTCACATAGCCGTCAATTAAAAGTCCCAAACCGATGATAATCAGCAAAAGCGGCCAGTAGGTGGAATAGTAGTATTCCAAATCCATATAGGGAATGTACTGATAATAACCGGCCAGCGGCGGCAGACCCAGCAAAATAAAAATAAGACCGGCAAAAATATTACCGATTCTGTTGCGGGTAGCCATAAAATAGATGAAATTGGCCAGACCTAAATTAATAGCCATAAGACCAAAGCCCACGGTATCGTTAATAGGGAAAACGCCCAGGCGCATTAAAATCAGTTGCAGGGATACTAACAGAAAAAAGCTGCCGCTTAAAATACCCTTTTTTAAAGGATGGCTTAAGCCCTTATTTAAAAATAGCGCACTCAGGAAAAGCGTGATAATCAGCGCAATTACGAAACGATTTAGTGAGAACCAGTCAAATTGAGCGAGAAGCAGAAGCGCGCCAAAAAGGATTAAAATCCAGCCGGCCAAACCGTTGCGTTTCATTTGCTATTCCTTTCCTGTTGATGTCAGGCTGCCGGATTCCGGCTTTTCCGGAAAGGCGATGATCATGATAATATAGGCCAAAATACCCACGCCTACCGAAGCCAGCGTAAGCAGCACATAAGCCAAACGCACAATGGTAACATCCAACTTAAAATATTCGGCTAAACCGGCGCAGACCCCGGCTAACATTTTATCATCACGTGAGCGGTAAATTTGCCGTCCGACCGGCGCCTCGTTTTCTATAGGGGTCCCCGCCTCGGCTTCATCCGCCGGCTCTTTACGGTTGAACAGCAAAAATATGCCGATTAAAATCAGAAACACCGCCCAGATTAGCTGCCAGGGGATATGCCAAAAGCGGATGGAGTAAAAAAATCCCGCTTGCCGCAGCAACAAAAGCACACCCAAAAGAATAAATAGACCGCCCCAAAAAATAGCCTTGTCATTGCCCGATGACTTGCGCGCCTCCCCGCCTTCTTCAAAATTGGGATTTTCAGGAATGATGATCATCGCAGCGATATACAACAAAACGCCGACGCCCCACAGCAAACTGAGCACAACCCACAAAATACGCACGATGGTGGAATCCACATTCAGATAAGCGGCAAATCCGCCACACACGCCGCTCAACATACGGTCTTCGTGGGAGCGGTAAAGTTTCTTGGGAACGTCATTTAGCTCTTGCTGAGACATGAAGCCTCCGTTTTATTTATTTCAACTTATTATGAATAGACGCAGCTTTACTTTTTATGTTTCACTAATTATTCAATGGATAAGATTTTATACCGCAAAACACCGGCCGGCGCCTGAATTTCCGCAACATCGCCCACTTTTTTGCCCAATAGTCCTTTACCTACCGGTGAAGAAATGGAAATTTTATTTTTCTTAAAATCAGCTTCTTCGGCCGAAACCAGCATATACACATATTGTTTTTTACGGCGCAAGTCTTCTACCTTAACCGTATTCAGAATAGAAACCTCATCCGTATTGATTTCGCTTTCATCGATGACGCGCGCCCGGGCAATTTGATCCTGCAATTGCTGGATTTTGGTTTCGGCCATGGAAAGTTCCTCGCGCGCCGCATGGTATTCCGCATTCTCCTTTAAGTCGCCATGTTCGCGCGCCGTAGCCACTTTTTGTGAAATCTGCGGACGAATCTTATATTTTAATTCGTGTAATTCTTTTTTTAAATTATCCAGCCCCTCTTGGGTAAGATAGATATAGTCCAATTCTTACTCCTTTATATGCTTGTATTAATTGTTTTTTAATCTGTTACATTATGTCCGACAGGAAAAGCTAAGGACAAAAAAATAAGATTTCAAGTTTGATTCTCGATTCGGCGTACGGCGTTTAAGTCTTCTACGCGCTCCGCCGTAAACACACCGGGTACTTTACGAATGTCGTTCATTACTTTGGTCAAATTCTGTAAGTCGGAAACTTCAATATCAATGTATCCTTTGGCGTACATATCTTCTACGAAAAAATAGACATTGAGAATATTCACCTCTCTTTTGGAAATAGACAGCGTGATATCTTTTAACAGATTGCGGCGGTCTTCGCCCAAAATGGAGAGATGCACCTGAAATTTTTGCTGGTGGTCAATATCCCATTCCACTTCGATGATGCGCTCTTTTTCTTCGTACAGTTTTATCATATTTTTACAGTCGGTGCGGTGGATAGTCACGCCTTTACCGCGGGTTAAGTAGCCGATAATGCGATCGCCGGGAACGGGCTGGCAACATTTGGCAAAATGGATCATAATATTATCCATGCCCTGCACACGGATGCCGCTGTCGCTGCGGGCGCGCTTTAAAAAGCGTACAAACAGATTTTCCTTTTTAATGATCCGGGCGTCGACTTCCGGAAATAACTTCTTAAAGAGATTCTCAATGACAAATTCCCCCCGGCCGATGGCAATCATCAGACTTTCCATATTCTGAAAACCAATTTTTGGCAGCGTATCTATCACCTGGGGACTGTTAACCGTGAGTTTATATTTTTTAAGCGCTTTAGTTAGAATCTCTTCGCCGATGCGCAGCGTCTGAGCCTTTTGCTCTTCTCTTAAAACCTTTTTGACCCAATGGCGCGCTTTGCTGGTCCGTACATAGGAAAGCCAGTCCTGGCTGGGTTTCTGGTTTTGCGAAGTGATGATTTCCACTTGCTGCCCGCTTTTTAACGGCGTTCGCAGCGCTACAATTTTACCGTTAACTTTGGCGGCAATACATTGGTTGCCCACATTGGTATGCACGGCATAGGCAAAGTCGATAGGCGTGGAACCGCGCGGCATTTTGTACAAATCGCCCTTCGGACTAAAGACAAACACTTCATCCTGAAAAAGGTCAATCTTAAGATGCTCCATAAAATCACCGGGATCGTTTTCCTGCATCTGGCGTTCCAATAAATCCTTAACCCAGCGGATATGGCCTTCGAAGGTGGAATCTTCGTGAATACCTTCCTTGTATTTCCAGTGCGCGGCGATGCCGTCCTCGGCCATTTGGTGCATGGTTTTGGTACGGATTTGAATTTCCACCATTTTGCCCTCAGGACCGACCACCGTGGTGTGCAGCGACTGGTAACCATTTACTTTGGGCATGGCGATGTAATCTTTAAACCGATCATAAATGGGCATGTACAAGCTGTGCACCAGCCCCAAAACGTAATAGCATTCTTCCACCTTATCCACGATGATGCGGATGGCCAGCAAATCATAGATTTCCTCAAAGGGGCGGTTGCGTCTTTCCATCTTGTTGTAGATACTGAAAAACGATTTGGGACGGCCGTATATCTCCGCCCTGATGCCGTGCTTTTTCAGCTCGTCAACAATCGGCTGGCCGACGCGCTCAATATATTTTTCTCTTTCGGACTTGGTGGTCTTTATCTTTTGCGCCAGTTCGCGATAGGCGTCGGTGTTAATATATTTTAGCGCCAGGTCTTCCAACTCGGATTTAATACGGGCAATGCCCAAACGGTGCGCCAGCGGCGCGTACAGATCGCGTGTTTCCAACGCGATGCGCATGCGTTTATGCTCGGGCACATGTTCCAAAGTGCGCATATTATGTAAGCGGTCGGCAAATTTAATGATGATTACGCGGATATCCCGAGCCATGGAAAGCAGCATTTTACGGAACGTTTCCGCCTGACGCGCCTCTTTGCTCTGGAACTTTAATCCGCTGATCTTGGTTACGCCGTCCACTAACAAAACAACGGTTTCGCCAAAGTCTTCCTTTATCTGATCCAGCGAAATATCCGTATCTTCCACCACATCATGCAGCAAGCCGGCGATGATGGTCGGCATGTCCATTTTAAGATCGGCCAGGATTTCGGCCACATGCAGGCAGTGATCAAAATAAGGGATGCCGGAATAGCGTTTCTGCCGTAAATGCGCTTCGATGCCTAATTCGTAAGCGCGGCGCAGGCTGTCGCGATCGCAGTCCGGCGTATAGGCTGAAACCTTTTTGGCCAGCGCTTCAAAACGGGCGTCGAAACGTTTATACATCTTTTGGATGAGCGCTTCATCCGATGCTTTTAACATGCTCACGGCTCACTTACTATTTTGTATTTATGAGTTCACTCTAAAAAGGTCTCTCACTGTCATTTTGAGGAACAAGGCGACGAGAAATCTATTTTTTTTATTGAGGATATAAGATTTTTCACTGCGTTCGAAATGACAAAAACTGGTTTTTAGAGCAAACTCATTTATAGAAACTTCGGAACTGGGAACTGAAAATGTATCCAAATTGCTATTCCAGACGAAATTTATTACTTCCAAATTCTTAATTCTTAATTCTTAATTTATTTTAAATTCTAACCATTAATTGCCGCTAAAGTTTCAAAAGCTCTCCCTGCATTTCACCGTTAAAACTCGGCGTTGGAAAGCACTTTTGTTTCATGGAATAAATCGGGATCGGCAAATTTACCGAATTCCTTAAGAAAGGTTAGCCGGGCGGCGCCGGTTGGACCGTTGCGCTGTTTGCCGATGATAATTTCGCACATATTGTGCGTGGATTGTCCCGTATCCTGAAATTCTTCGATGCCGTAATACTCCGGCCGGTAAACGAACATGACCACGTCGGCGTCCTGTTCGATGGCGCCAGACTCACGCAGATCGGATAGCTGCGGCTTTTTGGTGCGATCGCGCTGTTCCACGGCGCGCGACAATTGCGACAGGGCCATCACCGGAATATCCAGCTCTTTGGCAATTCCCTTAATGGAACGTGAGATATGCGTGATTTCCTGCTGCCGGTTTTCGCCTTTATGCCCTTCCATTAACTGTAAGTAGTCGATGATCAGCAATTGAATATGGTGCTGCGCTTTCATGCGCCGCGCTTTGGCCCGTAATTCCAGCACATTCATGGAGGGCGAATCGTCGATATAAATCGGCGCCTGATCCAGACGAGCGACGTAATTGGCCAGCCGGTCCATCTCCTCTTTGGTTAATTTGCCGGTACGCACAGCCATCTGGTTCACTTTGGCCTCGGTACACAAAAGGCGCATTACCAAGGCGTCGCTGGACATTTCCAGGCTGAATATGCCCACTGGTATGCCGTGGTCCACCGCGGCGTTGCGCGCCACATTTAAAGCAAAGGCCGTTTTGCCCATACTGGGACGCCCGGCTAAAATCACCAAATCCGCGGGCTGTAAACCGGCAGTCAATTCATCCAGTTTCTTGTAATCGGTGCCCACGCCGGTCACGCCGGAACGGCTGGATTTGTACAACTCGTCGATGCGCTCGAATGTTTTATGCAAAATGGGATTGATTGGCATAAAGCCGACCTTGAGGCGTCTTTCGGATATTTCAAAAATTTTGCGCTCGGCAAAATCCAGCAAATCGTCTACTTCTTCATTCTCTTCAAAAGCGCGCGTGATAATCGTATCGCAGTCTTTGATCAGCATACGCTTAAGCGCTTTTTCTTTAATAATATCCAGATGCTGGCCGATGTTAGCGGACGACGGGGTGCTGTTGGAAATTTCAGCCAGATAGAGCGCGCCGCCGATTTCATCAAACACGCCGCGTTTTTTTAGGGCGTCCGTTACTGTAAGCAGATCAACTTCGTTTCCCTGTTCGTTAAGATCGACGATGGCGTTAAAAATATGGCGATGGCTGCTCTTGTAAAAATAGTCGCCGGTAATTGCTTCCACGGCCAGCGATACGGCGTCGGCGTCCAACAACATAGCGCCCAATACGGCCTGTTCCACTTCCACCGACTGTGGCGGTAAACGCAGATTGCTTTCTGTTGCTTTTTTGGCCACGAATATCTCCTGAAGATTAAAAATTATCTTTACGGTTAAAACAAATTTGTGTGGAGAGAAATTTACGCAATTAATCGGGTGATCGAAAATTTAAGTTGATCGTAGTCCTAAAAAAAAATTCCGGGGACGGCCGGTAAATCAAACAGTCGCCAAAAGTCGCTTCAATTTTTTTAAATCCTCCCAGCTCTGCGCCTTCCAGCGCGGATTGCGCAACAACGCCGCCGGATGATAAGTAACCAATAAGGGCTTTCCTTCGTACACATGTTCGGCGCTGCGTAAATTACTTAACGTTTCCGTATTGCGCAGTAAAGACTGGCCGGCAATGCGTCCCAGAGCTACTAAAATCTTCGGCTGAATCATCTCAATTTGTTTTTTAAGATAGGGTTCGCACTGCAACACTTCGTCGGGCAGGGGATCGCGGTTGTATGGCGGCCGGCATTTCAGCACGTTGGCAATAAACACATCGTCACGGTTAATGCCGATACTGGCTAACATTTTATCCAGCAATTTGCCGGCCGGACCCACAAAAGGAACGCCCTGCTCATCTTCGTCGCGCCCGGGCGCTTCGCCGATGAACATGACTTTAGCCTGCGGATTGCCGTAGCCAAACACAAAATTTTTGCGCGTTTTGCCCAAAGGACATTTCTGGCAGTCTTTGATTTCCTGATAGTAGGCCTCCAATTCCGGACTGCGCTGTTTAAGCTGCACAGCGCGCCGTACAGGCCGGGCAACCGACCGCGCCGGGGGTTGCGGAGAACGAACAGGCTGTTCGATATCGAGATTTTCGACCAACGGATGCTGCAAATAGAGCCTTTTCCCGTAAACGGTTTGATATTGCTGAAAGAAGCGCTCTACTGCGTCTATGGCCTCTGTTGCGGCTGTTTTTTCCTTGGACATACGCTATTCACTTTTTCCGGATTAATCTTTGACTGATGCGCTCCCACAAAAGAGCGCTGACTTCGTATTTGCTCATTAACGGTAATTCTTCTTTACGGCGATCGTCGTATAAAATGGTCGCCCGGTTGGTATCGGCAGCAAAAGCGGCGCCGGGCTGTTTGGGATTATTTACGACGATCATATCCAGATTCTTCGTTTCCATCTTTTTAAAAGAATTTTCGATTTCATCGCTGGTTTCCACAGAAAAGCCTACGATGAACTGCCGTTCTTTGCGCTGTCCCAATTCTTTTATTACATCCAGCGTACGTTGCAATGTGATTTTTAAATCGCCGGGACGTTTTTTTATTTTATCGCTTGCCGTAACCGACGGCGTAAAATCGGCAATGGCCGCCGCCCCCACATACACGTCGCACGCAGAAAAATATTTTAATATCGCTTCAGCCATTTGTCCGGCGCTGCGCACCTTTTCCAGCGGCAGATACTGCGGAACCTGTAAAGTACTGGCGCCTAACACCAAACGCACCTCCGCGCCCCGAACAAAAGCCGCTCTGGCCAGCGCAAGACCCATTTTACCGCTGGAACGATTGGTAAGATAGCGTACCGGATCCAAATCTTCAGCAGTAGGACCGGCGCTGACTAAAACACGCACTCCGGCCAGCGGCGCCGAGCTCTGGCGGCGCGCCAAAAAATCCTGCAAAGAAGTAAGTTCGCCGTGCACATAGCCCAACAGCATTTGCCGCCGATCCAGGGGAATGCAGCGCCGCGCTTCCCGGCGAACAATTTCTTCATATTGCTCCGCCTCCTGCCGCCGAAGAATGGGAAAACACAGCGCATCCGGCGGAATTTTCGCTAAATCGCTTAACTGCGAAAAACAGTACAGTGAAATTCCTTCTGTATTTCGTGAAGGCAGCCCCCGGTTTATCTTGTTAGGAGCGACAAAAGAAAGCAGAGCGCCATAGTCATTTTCCGTATACAGATTAATCGCCGCACCTTGCCCGCGCAAAAGTTGGAACAAGCCCGGCACAAGGCTAAGCTCTCCGGCGGTTTTATCTATGCAATGAAGCGTCATCGAAAATCCGGTTAAAAAATGGTTGTTACTTTTAATCCGTTTTAATAATCAATCGTTCCACCTCGGCGATGGTTTCTTCCAATTGATCGTTAATCACAATATGGTCGAAGCGTTCCGCCTGTTCATATTCGAACTTCAAGCGTTGCAGCCGGCGTTGAATGGTAGCTTCATCCTCGCTGCGTCGATCTTTAAGACGGCGGACTAATTCTTCATCGCTGGGCGGCTTAATAAAAATGAGCAGCGCCTGCGGATAGTAGCGTCTTACCGACATGGCGCCTTTGACGTCTATATCAAAGAGAACTGTTTTGCCCTGTTTACGGTGCGTCTCCACCGTTTCGATTAAGGTGCCGTAATAATTTCCATGGACTTCTTCGTACTCTAAAAATTTACCCTGAGCAATAGCTTCTTCAAACTCTTGTTTACTTAAAAAGTAGTAATCCACGCCCTCCTTTTCCTGAGGACGGCGCGCTCTTGTTGTGGCCGATACGGAGATTACCAGTTCGTGCGGATATTTTTCCGCCAGGTTTTTTACGATGGTGGTTTTCCCTGCCCCGGACGGGGCGGAAAAGGCGATATAGGGTGATTTAAATTTGGTCATATGCATTATGTGTTAAGTTTTAAGTGTTAAGTGTTAAGTGTCCCTCTGATTTCCGCGTCATTCAATATTCTGCACCTGCTCGCGCAGCTTTTCAACTTCCTCTTTCATCTGGATGACCCACTGGGCGATTTCAAGATCGCTGGTCTTGGAATTCATTGTGTTGGCTTCGCGGTGCATTTCCTGCAAGACAAAGTTCAGTTTTTTGCCGGCTTCTTCTTCCTGTTCCAACGCCTTTTCAAACATCTCAAGGTGGCTGGCGAGGCGTACACATTCTTCGGTAATGTCCACACGGTCGGCAATGATAGCCACTTCCTGCTCCAGACGGGCGCGGTCTATCTTTTGCTCGTCCACTAAATCCAGCACGTTTTTCAGCAATTTGTCAAATTCTTTTTTAATATTCGAGCGTCCTTTTTTCTGAATTTGCTGATTGAGCCGTCCAACGGTTTGCAGCCGCCGGCGCATATCTTCCTGCAGGTAAGCGCCTTCTTTTTCGCGCATCTTATTGAGCGCTTGCAGGGCCTGATCGGCCGCCGCAAACAACAACGGCTCCACGCGCGGCAAATCCACATCGGACAAGTCTTCACTGAACAGTTCGCTGAATTGCAGCAGATGTTCCAGCCCGACCTCGTCCGGCAAGCCCAATGCTGTTTTCACTTCCTGCAGCGCCTGGTACCGGCGTTTGATAGCCGGTAAATTCAGATGCTCGGCGTCTTCATCGCTGCGCACATAACCGAGAGAAATATTTATGTTTAGTTTACCACGGACTACCCGCTGTTTTGCTTTTTCGCGCAAAGGCACTTCGTAAGAGGCCAGTTCGCGCGGCAGCCGGAAAAGTAAATCAAGATAGCGGTTATTTACACTGCGGATTTCCACCGTTAATTGATACAGATCATCGCTTGCTGTTCCCAAACCATAGCCGGTCATACTGCGCATGGAAATACTCCAAAATATTTTGAATTGACGTTAAATTTTATAAATTACACCATCAGTAAAAATGCAACTGACAGGGACGAAATTTAACGCCCATCGATCAGAAAAGCAAAGCGGGATTATGCATCGCAATTATTATTTGTTTGAAAAGCAGGCTGCACAGCTCGCGCCGCGGCTGGCAGACAGCCAAACCGCCTCTGTTTTCACCTATCGCAAAAATGAGCTGGCTATTCGCCTGCAAGGTTCAGAAGATGTTTACCTTAAAATTTCTGTAGATGTAAACTATCCCTATTTTTTTACCACGCCCTTCCATCATATCCGCCAGCCTAAAACGGATTTTTTTGCGGAGCTGAAAGGACAAGTATTACGCGGGATGTATACACAGCCGTCCGATAAGCTCATCCGGCTGGAATTTGAACGCCATACGCTGTACGCTATCTTTTACGGCTCACAGCCTAATATTTTTTTGTTAAATGTCCACGGTCATGTGCTTGAATCTTTTAAAGGAAATGTCACCGAACTTCCGCCGGCTTTGCCGCCATGGGAAAACGCGTTCGATTTCCGTGACATTTCTCAGCATAAATTAGACGCGCTGATGCAACATGAGCCCGAGCAGAAACTCGGCTACTTCTTACGGCGTCATTTTTTGGCCGTTAATAAGACGCTGCTCAACGAAATGCTGTTTCGCATGGAGGCCGACAGTGAAAAATCCTTAGCCGACCTGGGCGCGCAGGGAAAGAACAGGCTTCTTTCCGTTTTTCAGCGGCTCACTCAGGAGTTGCGGCAAAAGACCACATTTATCTATTATAACGAACAACTGGCTTTTAAGCTTTCGCCTTTTGCCCTGCGCCACCTGCAGCAGCAAGAGCAAATCGAAACTCAGGATTTCGAGGATACCAATACGGCCTGGCAGCGTTTCATTGAAGAAAAACCTCAGGCCGAAGCATTTTTATCATTGCAGGCGCGCTGCCGGCAAGCCTTGCAAAAGCGGGAATTCTATCTGCAAAACTCTTTGGAAAAAATAAAAGAATCGGAAGATATTCTGCCGCGCAAGCGCCTGGCCGAACTAAAAGGCAATTTGCTGTTAACCTTTAAGCACCGCATCCCCCGCGGAGCCAGAGAGGTGGAACTGGAAAATATTTTCGACGACAACGGAGAAAAAATCACCATTAAATTACAGCCAAAACAAACAGCGGTGGAAAATGCCAATCGTTATTTTAATAAATACAAAAATATGGCCGAGCGCCAGGAAATTCTGCAAATAAAAAAACAGACCTTTCAGGCCGAATTACAGGAAATCCGCAAGCTATTGCAACAACTGCAAAAAATCCGTGCTCTGCGCAAACTACAGCAATTTTACCGGCAACTGCTTGAGATAAACCTGTTGCAGGACAAACAGGCCGGCAGAAGAAAAAACGCGGTGAACGCCTACCAGTTCAACCGCATGATTTTGGACGGAGACTGGGATGTGTACATCGGTAAAAACGGCCCCAACAATGAAAAACTAACCTTCGAGTTTGCCCGCAAATGGGATATCTGGCTGCACGCTCAGGGCGTGCCCGGCTCGCATGTTATCATCCGTCTGCCGCGGCGTGATTTTCATCCGCCCAAAAAAATTATCGAACAAGCGGCCGCCATCGCCGCCGCGCAAAGCAAAGCCCGGCATTCGGCCACCGTGCCGGTCATCTATACGGAAGTGCGCCATGTCCACCGCGTTCGTAAGGCCACGCCGGGGACCGTTTCCGTACGTAATGAAAAAATCCTGTTCGTCAAACCCTTTAAATTAAATTGAATATGAAAAAACTACTTTCCTTTTTAATTACTTTAATTTTGGCCGGAACGGCCGGCGCCCAGTCAAATGGCGTGGAAAATACTTATTTTACGCATTTGCAACAGATTTATTTTGAGAACAGCGCCAACCAGTACAATGAATATCTTCTGCCTGCGTTAAAGAACTATTTTGTGCGCTTTCCCCAATCCACGCAGGAAGATCAGATCACTTTTATGCTGGCTAAAACCTTGCAAAAAGAGCGGCGGAACTTTTCGTCTTTTTATTATTTTGCGCGTTTACTGTTCGTTTATCAGGCCAGCACGCTACGCCGGCAAGCTGCACAAAATGCCGATTCTCTCCTGCTTCAGTCGCACAATATGGCCTTTCATGAACAGAGAGATTCCCTGCACACAGTATTCATCTCTGTTAAACCCGGCAGCGAAGAGCAGGAAAACCTGTTTGCATTTTTCTCTTTTATTTACATGCTGAATATCGACTCGCTACAGTCGGATTTACTGGAAGACATCGACCGTTACCGCATCGTCTACGGTATCACTGCGCCTTACAGCGACCTGCTGCTGATGTGGAAAGCGCAAATATACTTACATAAACACGATTACTTTGCGGCGCGCGCTTCTTTACTGGAATTAATCGCTCTCTATCCTAAGTCGGCCATCATGCCCAAGACGCTTTTAGCCAGCGCCAAGCTGAGCGAAAAGCCTTTGCGCAAATATGACGAAGCCAGGGAGTATCTGCTGAAAATCATGAACGATTTTCCCGCCTCCGAAGAGAGCGCCGAAGCTCAATTTTTATTAGGCCGCCTCTATGAAAACGATTTCAAAAACCGCAGGTTGGCCATTGAAAATTATCGTCTGTTCATACAGAATTTTCCGGAGAACCGCTTGCGCTGCCAAGCCTTTAGGCGCTTAGCGCATCTGTTGGAACAAGAAAAAATTTACAGCGAAGCCTTGCAAACCTACATGCAATACTACCAGGTGTGCGCTGATTCTTCCGGCGCCGCCGATGCGCTGCAACAAATCCTGCGCATAGCAAAAGAAAAACTACACGACCGCCAGCGCTATGCGGAAACGCTGCTACTTTTGGCCGCTAAAACCGAGAACGACTCCCTTAGCGCCGACTATTTGTATCAGGCGGCAGAGACTTTTGCCGGTTTAAACGGTCAAAGCGAACGGGCGCGCCGTACTTGCCACCTGATTATAAAACAGTTCAGCGGGACAAAGAGCGCGATGCGCGCAAAAAAATTGCTGCATTCTTTTGGGAAAAAGTAGGCGGGTCTTATCCATGTCTCTAATTCTCACCGGCCAATCAGTTCCCGTCCTCCGGAAAGAATCAGAGGAAGGATTTCCAAATGAAAGCGGAATTTATTTTGTATGTCCCAAAAAAAAATTGCACCGGCTGTATCTGGCGGTTAATTCAGCAGCCAACTTCTCTCTTCTGCCCATTGTTCCACTCAAAGTTCGCCGTATATTCCCATTATTTACCACATCCGTCCTAAATAATGTTTTTGAATTGCCACTATCTTTAGATAGCGGCAATTCATAAAAAAATAAAAATCATACTTAGGCATAAGGGTTGTTTTTGAAAATGCCTGATTTGTGTTGCTATCTTCTACAGAAACAACATGAATTAATCTATTTATATTTATTTAGGACAGCTTTGATTATTTACCTGTAAGCGCGATCAAAATTTGATATTCAGCATTTAAAACTTTAAATTCTTTAGCTTTAATTTAAGCATTTAAAAAAGTATTGTTGAGATAAGCATAAAGTTGAGGAGAAATTGTCAGTATGATGACTAAAATGCGGGAATTAAGTAAAATTTTCATTATTATTGTGGCCCTTTCGTTTATCGGATTAATGGTGTTCCAGTGGGGCGCCGGCTATTCCGGCAAGCAGCGACAAAATGATGTGGTTGGCGAAGTGAACGGTCATAAATTAAAATATGAACAGTTTTCTAAATTGTATCAGCAGATGTACCAGGAACAGCGCGCCCGCTCCGGTAAAAGCGAATTTACCGAAGAAGACTTGCAGCAGATGCGCAACGCCGTTTGGGAACGTTTCATTCAGCGCGTTCTTTTTCAGGAAGAGATGGAACGCTTAGGCATCTCCGTCACCGATTCGGAAATCGTTTATCAGATTTACAACTATCCTTTGGAAGACTTCAAACGCCATCCGGCCTTTCAGACCAACGGTGTGTTTGATATGCAAAAATACCGCGCGGCCTTCAGCAATCCACAAATCCCCTGGGGACAAGTGGAAGACATTTACCGCCAGCAGCTGCCGTTTGTTAAATTGCAAAGCATTATTACCAGTACCGCGCGTGTCAGCGACAGCGAAGTATTGGACGCCTTCAAGAAAAAAACGCTTAAGGCTAAAGCCGAATATTTAGCTGTGTTAGCCAATCATTTTAATTCACATAACATAAAAATCAGCGACAGCGAAATTCAGGCTTACTACGACGCCCACAAAGAAGATTTCAAACAAAACGAAGAGCGTTTGCTCAATTATGTATTTTTTCCGGTGCAGGCTGACGCTAAAGATACCTCGCATGTTCTGGCCGAATTTGATAACATTAAAAAACGTCTGGCCAATGGCGAAGATTTTAACCAACTGGCCAAAGAATATTCCGAAGACCCAAGCGTAAGCAAAAATAGCGGCGAGCTGGGCTATTTCGATCGTAAATCGATGGTAAAACCGTTTTCCGATGCAGCTTTCTCAGCCAAAGTCGGCGAGGTGGTCGGGCCGGTAAAGACACAATATGGCTTCCATCTGATTAAAGTGGAAGATCGTAAAAATGAAGACGGCGTAGTTAAAGTAAAAGCCAGCCATATTCTGATGAAGGTTACGCCCGCCCCGTCACGCGTGGAAGAAATTGAAAGCAGTGCGCGCTTCTTTTCGGAAGACGCCAAGGACAACGGTTTTGAAGCGATCGCCAAAAAAGACGGCTTCACTGTGCAGAATACCGGTTTTTTTGAGGAAGGCGCCGGTTTCATCCCCGGTATCGGTCAAAATCTGGCAATTATGAACTGGACATTCACGGCCAAGCCTAACGACGTTTCCGGTGTTTACCGGCTGGAAAAACGCGGTTTTGTAGTGGTCTCTCTGGCAAAAGTTAAGGAAGCCGGCTACAGACCTTTAGAAAACGAAAAAGCCTTTATCGAAAGCCGTTTACGTTTTGAGAAAGCCAAAGAGTTAGCGCGGGCCTTTGCCGAATCGTTAAAACCCAAAGTGCAATCCGATATACCCTTTAAAACGATCGCCGAGCAGGATACCTCCGGTAAGGTTTCCTACGATGTAACGCCCATGTTCACTTTGGAGCAGCCTATTCCAAAAATCGGACGGGCCATTGAATTTAGCGCCACGGCCTTTGCCTTGCAGCCTGGCGAAAAATCCGGTTTGGTCGAAACGCAACGCGGTTTTTACTATCTTAAACTATTGGAAAAAACAAAATTTGACAGCACCGCCTTTGCCAGCCAAAAAGAAAATTTGCGCCGCCAGCTTTTGAACCAAAAGCAAACTCAGACCTTTCAAAAGTGGTACGACGATCTTAAAGCTAAAGCGGACATCGTCGACAACCGCAAAGCTTTCAACCTGTAAAAACGAAAAGCTCCTCAAATGAGGAGCTTTTTTTTTATGATTTTATCAGCCCGCCGTCACTTATTTTTTGGCGGCCAGGGGCAGCAGCTCGCCGATGGATTGTACCAAATGAGTAAACTGCCGTTCGTCCAAGGCCTGTTCGGCGTCGCTTAAGGCGGTAGGCGGATTGAAATGCACTTCCACCATAATCCCGTCAGCGCCCACGGCCACCGCCGCCCGCGAAACCGGTTCAATTAAAAAGGTCTTTCCAGTGGCATGGCTGGGATCCACCAACACCGGAAGGTGCGTCATTTGCTTTAAAAGCGGAATAGCGCTGATATCCAGTGTATTGCGCGTGGCTGTTTCGAACGTCCGGATGCCGCGCTCGCACAAAATGACATTGGGATTGCCCTGGGCCAGAATGTACTCCGCCGACAGCAGCAATTCCTTAACCGTGGCCATCATACCCCGTTTTAACAGGATGGGCTTTTGCGTTTTACCCACTTCCTTTAATAAAACGAAATTCTGCATATTGCGGGCGCCGATTTGCAGCACATCGGCATAGTCCGCCACTAACGGTACGTTTTCTACCGAAAGCACTTCGGTTACTACGGGCATGTTAAACATCTCGCCGGCTTCTTTAAGTAGGCGCAACCCTTCTTCGCCCAACCCCTGAAAGCTGTACGGACTGGTACGCGGCTTAAAGGCCCCGCCGCGCAACAAATGCGCCCCGTGTTCGGCTACGATTTTGGCTGATTCAAACATCTGATGGCGGCCTTCCACGCTGCACGGCCCGGCGATGATCGTAAAATTATCTCCGCCGATTTCATACTGGCCGACGCGTACAACCGTCGGCTGCGATTTGTATTCCAAACTGTAGAGCGGTCCGCTCTTTTTCTTTTTAGCGCTCTTGATACCGGTGGCTGGATTGGCCTCTTTGCCTTCGTATTGCGGATAAGAACCGAAAATGTGCAAAAATCCCGTAAGTTTACGGATTTCTTCAAAAGCGGCCGCCACATTCTCATCTGTGGCATGACCGATCAAATCAACAAAAAAGTGATACTTCCAGGGCTCGCTTTTATGGGGACGCGAAGAGAGCTGCGTTAAATTGACCTTATATTTCTCAAAAACGCCTAAACATTGGTACAACATGCCCGGCTGATCCAACGTGTCGAACACCGCCGACACTTTGCAGGGCAAATATTGCCGGCGCTCGTTCGTGGCCGGTTCTAAGCTGAATAAAATGAAACGCGTCTGGTTATGCGGGTAGTCTTCTATATTTTCTTTTAAGATTTGCAAGCCGTACATTTCGGCCGTTTCCCATCCGGCAATAGCGGCCGCATCGGACATGTTTTTACGGGCAATCATACGCGCGCTGCCGGCCGTATCGTACGTCGGTAAAATATCCGCCTGTTCAAATTTACGCAAAAACACTTCGCATTGATTTAAGGCGGCCGGATGCGAATAAATTCTTTTTATCTGGCTTATTTTAGCGCCTTTTGTAGCCAGCAAAGAATGATGAATGGGAATGATGATTTCTTTTAAAATGATAAGTTTGTTTTCTAACAGCAAATCGTAATTATGCGTAATACTACCCACTATGGAATTTTCGATGGGCAGCAGGCCGTAGTCGATTTTATGCTTCTTTAAAGCATCGACCACCGCATAGGAGGTACGGAACGGCGCCTTCTCCACCACCTGCTCGGCGTACAGGGTTTCAATGGCTTTTTCGCTGTAAGCGCCCTGTTCGCCCTGAAATCCTATTTTTAAATGCCGGTTCTTACTCACGGCGTTTTCCTCCTTCCACTTGAGAAGATAATGTGGCAATTGGTATTAAAAACTTTGACAGGCAAGATAAAATACTATAAGCAAAAATACAAAACTTTACTTAGCTTGATTCTCTGGTAAATGAACAGTCCCCCGTCTTTTGGGTAATTAGGGAGAGGATTGGCAAATTGCTCTTACAATTCTTTATGGGATTGCAATAAAACTGAAAGTTATTACTCGTTTCCCCTTTAGCCCAAAGGCCTGGGTACAAGAGCGATAAAATCGATATATGCCTTTTTAAGGGAGTTCATAAACATAACCGTTATAAAAGAGCGGTTTTTTTTTCTTAATATACGACCCCATCTTTAACTATTTGACCTATACGATATAAAAAAGCCATCCGTAAAGGATGGCTTTAATTTTTCATGAAAAATCGTCGTAGGCAATCATATCGCGCTCGACGCCCAGATTATAGAGCATGTTGTTCACTGCCGATATCATCATGGGCGGACCGCACATGTAGTATTCAATATCTTCCGGAGCCTCGTGTTTGGACAGGTAATTGTCATAAACAACCTGATGAATAAATCCTACCGGTCCCTCCCAGTTGTCTTCCGGCAGCGGCTCGGACAGAGCCACATTGTAACTGAAGTTGGGAAAATCCTTTTCCAACTGCTTAAAATCGTCATCGTAAAACATTTCCCGTTTCGAACGGGCGCCATACCAAAAGGTTACTTTACGTTTCGTGTTCATCGTACGGAACAGGTGAAAAATATGGCTGCGCATGGGCGCCATGCCGGCCCCGCCGCCGATGTACATCATTTCGCGATCGGTCTCTTTGATGAAAAATTCTCCGTAAGGACCGCTCACGGTCACTTTGTCGCCCGGTTTTAAATTAAAAATATAAGAAGAGGCGACGCCCGGAGGAAAATCGGTTCCCGGCGGCGGCGTGGCAATACGCACATTCAGCATGACGATATCGCCTTCCGCGGGATAGTTGGCCATGGAATAGGCGCGGAAAATTTCTTCGTCGTTGGACGCTTTCAAATCCCACAGATGGTATTTATCCCAGTCCGGCCGGTACTCTTCTTCCACATCAAAATCGCGGAAGGTTAAATTATACGGCGGAATGTAAATTTGGATGTAGCCGCCGGCTTTAAAATTCAAATGCTGTTCGGCCGGTAATTCCAGAATCAGTTCCTTAATAAAGGTGGCAACGTTATGATTGGAATGCACGGTACATTCAAACTTCTGGATATTGAAAATCTCTTCCGGAATGTAAATTTTCATGGGCTGTTTTACTTTAACCTGACAGGCCAGATGATAATGTTCCTTAATTTCAGCCCGCGTTAAATGCGACTCCTCCGTAGGAAGCACATCGCCCCCGCCCTCGGTTATCCGGCATTTACACTGACCGCAGGTGCCCTGCCCTCCGCAGGCCGAAGGTAAAAAAATGCCCTGATCGGCAAGGGTAAACAAAAGATTCCCGCCGGCTTCCACTTCCGGACTTTTTTCTTCGTCATCATTAATGAGTAGTTTTACTTTGCCTTTGTTGACTAATTTAGACTCGGCAAAGTTCAAAGCGGCCACTAACAGTAAAATAATGATGGTAAAGACGCCTGTACTTAATCCAATAATACTTAGTGTACTCAATGTTAAACCCCTGTTAAATTAGAGTTGAATACCCGAAAAAATCATAAAGGCCATAGACATAAGTCCGGTGATTAACATGGTAATGCCCAATCCCTTTAAACCGCTGGGAACGTTGGAATAACGAATTTTATGCCGGATGGAGGCCATGGCTACAATAGCTAAAAACCAGCCGATACCCGAGCCAAAGCCAAATACCGTAGCTTCCCCTAAGGTGTAGTTGCGCTCCACCATAAACAGTGAAGCCCCTAAAATGGCGCAGTTCACGGCAATCAGCGGCAAAAATATCCCCAAAGCAGCGTATAATTTCGGAGAAAAACGATCAATTACCATTTCCACCAACTGCACCATAGCGGCAATGGTAGCAATAAAGGTAATAAATCCTAAAAAGCTCAAATCCACGTTGGGCAAACCGGCCCAGGCCAGAGCGCCGTCTTTTAAAATGTAATTATTTAGCAGCCAGTTTACCGGCGTGGTAATGGTCATTACAAAAGTTACGGCCATTCCCAAACCGATGGAGGTTTCCACTTTTTTGGAAACGGCTAAAAAGGAGCACATGCCCAAAAAGAAGGCCAGCAGAATATTTTCTACGAAGACCGATTTAACAAACAGACTTAAATAATGCTCTAACATGAGTCTTCCCTCAATTATTCATGAACGGTTCTGGTTATAGTTCTTTGCGCCCAAACCAGCAGACCCAACAAAATGAAGGCGCCGGGAGCCAGCACCATTAAACCCATATTTTCATAGCCGGCGGCGTACCAGCTTTGCGGTATCACACGAAAACCGAAAAAGCTGCCGCTGCCTAACAATTCGCGGGCCGTGGAAATCACCATTAAAATCCAGCCGTAGCCCAGCGCATTGCCCAATCCGTCTAAAAACGACGGCCAGGGTTTGTTTTGCAGGGCAAAAGCTTCCGCGCGTCCCATGATGATACAGTTGGTGATAATCAGCCCCACGAACACGCTTAACTGTTTACTGATGTCGAATAAATACGCTTTAAGAATCTGATCCACTAAGATCACTAACGTGGCAATGACGGCCAATTCTACGATAATGCGGATTTTCGACGGAATCTGTTTACGCAGCAGGGATATCGATATATTGGAAAGCGTTAATACAAACATTACCGCCAGCGACATTACCAAGGCCGTGCGCATCTGTACGGTTACCGCCAGCGTGGAACAGATGCCCAGCACCTGAAAGGTAATAGGATTGTTATCGCTGAGCGGTTCTTTTAAAATCCGTATATTTTTTTTAGAGAACATTTTCTCTTTGGGCTTAGCCATTTCCTTAACTTCTGCCATCATACGCCCCCTTCCTTACTTCTAACCTTCTCAAAGAACGGTTCATATTTTTCCAGTTCCGTTTTCAAAAAATGTGTTACGCCCCGTCCGGTCAGCGTCGCTCCGCTAATACCGTCGACGGAATGCGGCGCCGTTTTTGCCGTACATTTTTCGGCCACTTTTCCTTTAACCACGGTTATCGAAACCAGCCGGCCCTGATCATCGCGAATACGTTTTCCTTTAAAATTATCAGTGAACCATTTTTTGGAAATCTCGCCGCCCAGCCCGGGAGTTTCGCCGTGTCGGTAAAAGGTTATCCCCAATACATGGTCGCAATCGGTTTGCAGGGCGATATAAGCGTAAATTGTTGACCACAAGCCCTTACCTGAAACCGGAATGACATAAGCCGCTATAGAATCATTTTGAATCCGTTCATACACAGGCAGCAAATTTTTGTCTTTTTTGGGATCGATTTGCTCGGGCAGCTTGCCTTCAACCACATCGCCGGAGGCATTAATCACCAGTTCACGAATATTTTCGGCAAACAGTTTATTGATTTGATCTCTGCTGAACGAGCCCTTCTGCGGCGTAATGTTAACCGAAGCCAGAATGTTTTTTCGGGCGTCCAGTTTTTGGTTTTCTTCCTGACGCGGTTTTAAAAGAGTTGCCGCGCCGGCCAGCAGCACGCTGCACACAATGGTCACAACGGCCGCAAATCGGAATGTATAGGCATCACTATGCACGGCTCAACCTCCTTTTTATATTGGCTTTCACCACATAGTAATCGATCAGCGGTGAAAAGAGATTCATGAACAAAATGGCCAGCATCATACCTTCGGGATAGGCCGGATTGACCGTGCGAATTAATATGGCTAACATGCCGATGAGCATGCCGTAGATCCATTTGCCAAGACGCGTTTGCGCTGCGGAAACCGGATCGGTAGCCATGAATATGGCGCCGAAGGCAAAGCCCCCCATGATCAAATGATAATAAGGCGGCAGATTAAAAATACCGGAAGTGCCCGTACCGCTCAGCATGTTAAACAGCAGAGCCGTGCCGTAACCGCCAACAGCCACAGCCGTCATGATGCGCCAACTGCCCACGCCGGTTACAATTAATATGAAAGCGCCGATTAAAATAGCCGCTGCCGAGGTTTCTCCGATGCTGCCCGGAATAAATCCCCAGAACATATCCCAAAAGGAATATGAGGCATATCCCGCCTGGCTTAGATGATGCACCGCCGAACTGCCGGCCGGCGTTGACGAGGCTACTAACAGCGGCGTGGCTCCGGAAAAACCGTCTACTAATTTTTCCTTAACGCCATCCAGAGCCGTCCAGACCTTATCGCCGGAAATTTTTCCGGGATAGGCAAAAAAGACAAAAGCGCGCGCCGTCAGAGCGGGATTCAATACATTCATTCCCGTACCGCCAAACACCTCTTTACCGATGACCACGCCAAAGGAAATAGCCACAGCCACTTCCCATAACGGAATTGTGGGCGGCAGTACGAGTGGAAAGATTAAACCAGTTACTAAAAAACCCTCATTGACGTCATGTTTACGCACTATGGAAAACAGAATTTCCCAGGCTCCGCCTACCGCATAAGAAACCAGCAAAATGGGCAAAAATTTAATCAGCCCGTATTCAAACATTTCACCAGTACCCACTACCGCCCCAATAGCCCGGTAATGCTGGTAGCCGATATTATAGACGCCAAAAATCGTGGCCGGCAAAAGCGCCACCACGACCATCATCATAAAGCGCTTCAGGTCTAAAGCATCCCTCACATGCGGGGCGCGGCGCGTGCGTTCATTAGTCCACAGGAGAATGGTATCCATCATTTCAAAAACAGGGTACCAGCGCTCCAGCTTTCCGCCCTTATGGAATTTTGGACGGTGCTTATCAAAAAATCGTTCCAGAAAACTCAATTTGCGTTCCCTTCACTTGTAATCATTATCCTTCTTCCTTTTCAATCAAATCCAGACCCTGACGTAAAATTTCGCCAAAATCTGTTTTGGAAAGATCGATGTACGAACACAAGGCGACGTCTTCCTCCGCCAGCTCCAGGATTCCCAATCCTTCCATCTCTTCGATATCGCCGGCCAGAATGCTTTTAATCAGCGGAATCGGCAGAATATCCATGGGCATAACGCGCTCATAGTCGCTGGCGCTCATTACCAGCGCCCGCGGGGCGCCCTTAACCAAAGTATCCAGCGCAAAGCGGCGTCTCTTGCCTGCCAGCCATCTGGATAAAAAAGTATATGAAAAACTTACCATATTTAAGCCCGGCCGGAAATAGCCTAACAATTTGCGTTCCCTCTTCCCTTCCGGGATCACCGTAATCAGATGTTTGTAGAAGCCAAGATAGCCGGCAGATGAGATCTTATTCCCGGTGAGCACATCGCCGGAAATATAGCGCACTTCATCATCGAGAATATGTTCTTCCGTAATCAGCGTACCAATCGGCGCGCCGGCGACGGTTTTAAAATACCGGCCGTCTTTCAGCGATGAACCGGCCGTGGCTACCACCCGTTCGGAAGGAAAATAGCCCTGCGTAAAGAAACGCCCAATCAGCGCTACCGCATAGGGCTGAATCTGCCAGACCTTCTCACCCATTTTTAATGGTCTGACATGATGAATATGCACGCCCACATTGCCCGCCGGATGCGGTCCGCTAAAGGTGTGTTTTTCCACTCCGCTGGCGGCGCTGAAGGCCGGCGCCGCTTCGCCGCCGTTTCCGTCAAGCGATAAATGAACCATGCCGTCCGTCAGTTTACGCAGAACATCCAGCCCCAACTGAAAATGTTCCTCTTCACCCTGCAGCAAAAAATTAGGGTCGGCCGCCAACGGAGCGGTATCCATAGCGGAAATAAAAATATCCCGCGGTACGTCTTGCGGATTAGCAATCTTTAAGAAGGGACGCTGAATGACGAAAGGCCACAAACCACTTTTCAATAATAATTCGATAATCTGAGCCCGCTCCATAGCCAATACATCATCTTTGCTCCATGAGCCGAAGATTTCCCGATCATTTTTGCCGTCATTCTCGATGACGATTTCCAGTAAAATACGCCGCTCGCCGCGATTTACCGCTGCCACTTTGCCGCTAACCGGTGAAACGAACACGATGTCGGGATTCAGTTTATCCTGCAGTACAGGCGTACCCTGTTTTACCGTATCGTTCTCTTTAACCAGCAGGCGCGGTTTAACCCCGGGGAATTCCTGTGGAAGAACGGCAACACGGGAAGGGGCATCCATTTCCTGCAAGACGCGTTTAGCTTGACCGACAATCGGAATGTCGTATCCTTTTTTAAGCTTAAATTCTGCCATATTTTTCCCTGTAAAAGTAATGACCCATAAATTGTTTTGCTGTAAATTTGACCTCAATCAAATGATTTGATTCACAAAGTCATTTTTAAAGATAAAAATTTAACAAATTCTAATTTTCATGCAAAGATTTTTTACTATTTTTTTACATACTTTCGATAAAATCCCTAATATTATCAAAAAATATTTTATTATTAATGAAATTAGCGCTTTCTGAACCAAGAAAATTGACGCCAATCGCGGGCGAGCGCAATATTTTTCGGCAAAGAAAGCCTTTTCCCTTTACTTGAATTACATTATGGGATAAATTTTAGGTTTTTCAATTAGGCATAGTCACAAATCCGGTGAATTATGAAGTTTACTATTCCGAATCAATTAACCGTTATCCGCATTTTACTGACGCCTGTATTTTTATGGTTGTTTCTGCAAAACGATCCCACTTCTTTGCTGTGGGCGGCCATTGTCTACTTTGCGGCCTCGCTAACCGACTGGTACGACGGCTACATCGCCCGTCGTTTTAATCTGGTTACGCGCTGGGGACAATTCATGGATCCGCTGGCCGATAAACTTTTAGTTTCCAGCGCTCTGATCGTTTTTGCTCACGAAGATTATATTTACTGGTGGATGGTCTGGATCATCATCGGCCGGGATTTTATCATAACTTTTTTACGTATCTTTGCGTTGTATATCGGCAAGCCTATCATCACCAGCATGTTTGCCCGCTGGAAAACCTTTATCCAAATGGTCTTTACTTTTGCCTTTTTAATTTACATAAACATTCCGGGTTTGCAGGACATCCACCTCAGCCGGACGGAACATCCCTGGTACCTGTGGACGAACCTTATGCTCACTGTTGTAGTTCTGTTGACCTTGTTCAGCGGCATCCAGTATTTGTGGGCTAATTTCTCTCACGTCTCTGAACTGTTCCGGCGGGCAGGTAAATTTTTTGTACGGAACAGCCAGAAAGATTAAACCTTTACGCCCAGAATGGAAAATTTAATGCGTTTCTATCATTATATTATCGCTACCGTCTTCGGTTCCGGTTTCAGTCCCATCGCCCCCGGCACAGTGGGCAGCATCGCCGGCGCTCTCATTTTTTGGTTTATACCGCTAAATTTTATTTTGCAGATTTTCTTAGCGCTGCTCTTCTTCTTCGCCGGCGTTTGGAGTTCTTCTTTTGTGGAGCGGGAAAAAGGAAAAGACCCCGGACTGGTTAATATCGACGAGGTGGTCGGTCAATGGATAGCTTTGCTTTTAATCCCCCACCGCTGGCCGCTGTATCTGGCGGCATTTGTCTTATTCCGCCTGTTCGACATCTGGAAGCCCTGGCCCATAGACCGCTTGCAGGATTTAAAAAGCGGCTGGGGCATCATGATTGACGATGTGCTGGCCGGAATTTATGCTCTGATTATCTTACAATTTCTCATTTATACGGGAGTTTTTTAATGAGCGCTTTTAAGGCCGAGATCATCTCCATCGGCAACGAAGTGTTGGCAGGTTACACGGTAAATACCAACGCGGCCTTTATCGGTCGTCAACTGCTTAATATCGGATTGCCGGTATACTGGATAAACACTATCCGTGATGAACGCCAGGAAATTCTGAACGCGCTAAAAACAGCGGCCCGGCGCGCCAACGCCGTGCTGATTACCGGCGGACTGGGACCCACGCCGGACGACATCACCAAATCTGCCATCTGTGAATATTTTGACGTTCCCATGGTCGTTAACCAGCAGGTATTGGAAGATGTTAAAAAGTTTGTGGAGGCCCACGGCCATAAAATGAGCGAAACCAGCCACGGTCAGGCGCTGATTCCGGACTGCGATTATTTCATCCGCAACCAGGTGGGTACGGCGCCGGGTCTGGTTTTCCGCAGAGACAACACACTCTTTTATTTTATGCCCGGCGTTCCTGCAGAGATGCGCCGCATGGTCAGCGATTTCATTGTGAACGATTTGGCGGAAAAGCTGCAGCTTAAACCGGTTCATACGCGCCTGCTGCGCACCACCGGCATTCCCGAATCGTTTTTGTACAATAAATTAAAGCCTGCTTTGCAGGGGTATCCGCAGATTGAAATGGCCTTTTTGCCGCGGGAAATCGGTGTGGATTTGCGCTTTCGCTTAATCGCCGACGAAGCGAAGTCCGTACAAACCTTAGAGGATTTAGTAACAAAGGTGCGCCTTATTGCCGGCAAGTACATCTTTGCCGACAAGGAGATCGAATTGGAAGAAGCGCTGGGCCGCCTTATAGCAGAAAAGAAACTGTCGCTCGCCACTGCCGAGAGTTTTACCGGCGGCTTGTTGGGCGATTTGCTAACCAACATTCCCGGCAGTTCGTCCTATTTTTTAGGCGGGATGGTGACCTACAGTAACGAGAGCAAAATACAATTTTTAGACGTGCAGGCCGATACTCTAAAACAATACGGCGCCGTCAGCGAACAAACCGCTTTGGAAATGGTGCGCGGCGTACAGCGCCGGTTTGCCAGCGACTGCGCATTAGCCACAACCGGCATCGCCGGACCAACGGGCGCCACGGCCCAAAAACCGGTCGGTTTGTGCTACATCGCCGCCCGCTACGGATCCGTTGAAATGGTAAAAGAATTTCATTTTGGCACACAGCGGCTTACCAATAAAAAACGCGGTGCGGCTGCGGCCATGGAAATGCTGCGCCGGTTAATTCCGGGCAAAGATGGAAGGTAGGTGTTAAGTTGGAAGAAAACAGGAATCATAAAATAGAAAAGCGTTAAGCGTGTAAGCGTTAAGTAATACGTTGCAAGTAGTAAGTATTAAGTAGTAAGTACAAGAAAATAGAAATCAGAAAACAGGAATCAGTAAAGAGTTCAGCGTGGAGGCCATCATTCGCTTAACGCATAACGATTAACGTTAACCAATAGCTAATAATATGAATGACCAGTTGAACATAATTAGAATTATTTAAATCGTTTTGCCT
>CAZIBE010000015.1:0-54267 GCA_964536685.1 uncultured Calditrichaceae bacterium
AAGCTATACATAAAATTTCATACTCTCCGCTGGACTTATTTTTGGCCCCCCAAATATCCTGAATGGGTAAATCCGTCCCGCTCTCTATCCGCTGCCACTGTCGGCCGTCATAATGCGCTATCAAGCCGTTGTTGCCCACAATGTACAAATCATTATCCGAGGTGCCCCAGATTTTGTTTACATGAGATGGGAAGTTTATATTCATTCTCAATGAAACAAATCTACTTCCATTCCAATGGACTCCGCTTTCGAACCAAATGTCATTGGAAGAAAAAGCAAAAATACTATATAGTGGAGTAATCCAAACATATCCGGTTTTATCAACATAAGGTACCTTTCTCAACTCCCATTTCTCACCATTCCAATGTGCCGCATTGTACGTTTCATCAGCGGTATAAATCTCTCCAACGGCCCATGCGTCGTTCTGATCTATGATGGCGACGTCGTAAAAGGCGCTGCTACCGCCCTGGCCGCCAAACTCAAAGGTCTGCCAGGTAAAATTGTGGCTGGTGGTGTCCATGGTGGTTGCGGTTACTTTCGGGCTGGCGGCTAATAAAGCGCCGCCGTCGTAAATCCGCGCCTCAAAAGCGTACTCTGTGGCCGGCTGCAGGCTGTCTGCATACACCAGGCTGTCCGCGGCGTTTAGTTCATGGGATAGAATCAGGCTGTCGTTGCCGTACAGTTTGAGCGTGTCGCCCAATAAACTATCTCCCGCCTTTAAGCTAAGCCAGGCCTCGGTGCAGGAAACGTCCTGCACGGTAAGCTGCAAGTCGGCGACGGGGAATTTGGGCTCGGTAGTCCTTTTACAGGACAAAAGAAAAATGACAAATGACAATACCATAAGGCATGGTTTGCGCCAAAGACAAGTGAAAAAAGAAACGGGCTGTTTCATTTGGAATGCTTCCTTTTTACTTCCGGCCTAAAATCATTAGTATCCGGTTAATATTCGATAACTGATAAAAATACGAATTAAATAGTTTTAAAATCGCTTGACCCTCCCCATCCCGATAAATCGGAATTTCCTCTCCCTAATCCGATTAGGGAGGGGAAAGGGGTGGGTCACCTTTCATCTGCAAATCATATACTGCTTTGCTAATATTGCAATCTTACTTAATAAAACGGAAGATTTAGTTTTTCTAATTCTTAAACGACCACTAATAGCCTAAAATCAATTCTTTATTCAACAACACAGCGCGCCAAACATAATTTTCAAACGCATATCTTAAAATAGCAAACCGGTTCGCCTAAACACAAGCGATTCCGAAAGAGGTAGGATTAAACACGGGAAAAGAATAATAAAAAAAGCCCAATAATGCAAGCAAAATTTAGCTCACCTATATATATATATATCAATAGGTTATGCCTGTTTTCTTGTATATCGCAACAATTGGCGATGTTGAAAGAAAACCGTTACCCCTCTCCATCCGTCGGGAAGGAAAAATAAGAGTTTAGCGTGTTTACAGCATTAGAACGCGAAACGCTTAACGAATAACGGCCAACTATTCAAACATATGTATCAAAAATCAGGTGGTTAGTCTCTCCCGCACGGTTCTCTGGCGCTCGGCCTGTGCCTCAACTCTTGTCCCCTTCTGTTTTAAGCCGGGCAGTGAATAAATTGACTAATTTGTCTGCTTTGATTAAATTCCAATACTTTATTGCGCGCTAAAACGCGCCCGGCTATTTTAATTTTGTATCTGACAACACAGTCGCTGCGGAACCGGGAATTTATTCGCAGTAATAAAATTTTAAAAGGAACCGCTATTCGAAAATAGCAGGTTGCGGGAGCAGTTTATGGGTTTGTCCTTTTTGAATTTCTTTTCCTCCGATATCGGAATCGATTTAGGCACGGCCAATACGTTGATTTATGTGAAGGGCAAAGGCATTGTAGTCAATCAGCCATCCATTATCGCCCTGGAAGAAAACAGCGAACGCGTGGTTGCCGTGGGTGATGAAGCCCGCCAGATGATGGGACGCACCCATCAGGATATTAGCACTATCCGTCCCTTAAAAGACGGCGTAATCGCCGATTTTGAAGCTACCGAAATCATGATGCGCGAGTTAATCAAATTGGCCAATGTGAACCGCATGATGATCGGCAAAATTCTGGTGTGTGTACCTTCCGGCATTACGGAAGTGGAAAAACGCGCTGTGCGCGATTCGGCCGAACGGGCCGGCGCGCGCGAAGTGGAACTGGTGGCGGAAGCCATGGCCTCGGCTATCGGCGTCGGTCTGAAAATCGATGAACCGGTAGGCAATATGATCGTCGATATTGGCGGCGGCACCTCGGAAATTGCCGTTATTTCGTTAAACGGTATTGTCAATCATACTTCTATCCGTATCGGCGGCGACGAAATGAATTTGGCTATCGTGCAATATTTCAAAAAGAATTACAATTTGCTGATTGGTGAAAAAACCGCCGAAGAGATCAAATGTACCATCGGCTCGGCCGCACCGCTGGAAGAAGAAATTAAAACGGAAGTCAAAGGCCGGGATTTAATCGACGGAATTCCCAAAACTATTGAGATTTCTTCAGCAGAGATTCGCGAAGCGCTGGACGACAGCATTCAGTCCATTGTGGAAGCAGTGAAGCTGTCTTTGGAACGCACGCCTCCGGAGCTGGCTTCTGATATTCTGGATCGCGGCATCGTGCTTACCGGCGGCGGGGCGCTGTTGCAAAATTTAGATGTGCGCCTGCGGGAAGAAACCTCCATGGCCATTCATGTGGCGGAGGATCCCCTCACCTGTGTGGCTCATGGCTGCGGCAAAATTCTTGATGAGCCGGAACGTTACGAAAAAGTGCTGTTAAAACACCGTCGCGGCGCCTAAGCAGGGGCGGAAACAAAGAAATTCTACCTTTTAATGTGGCGGCGTTTACTATGGTTGTTTTCAGGCGTTGGCAAGATCACTATCCATTAATCGCTTTACATAGCCCAATATTGTGAGAATAGTAACTCAATACATCAGTCGCTACCGTGATGCGTTAGTTTTAATCGTCTATCTTTTCATCTCTTTTCTGTTCATGGTTTCCAGCGATAAAATTATCGTAGAGGGCTTACGCTTCACTTCGCTGGTAAGCATCGGCGCGGTAGATGACGTGCTGTCTTCAATCAAATCCTATTTTAACCTGCGCTCGGCCAATGAGCGGCTGCGTTTGCAGAATACGCGTTTAGCCGTGGAAAATTTCCAGTTACAGGACGCCGTGCTGGAAAATATTCGCCTGCGCCGTCTGTTACGGCTCAAACACCAATTGGATTATAATTTAGTGCCGGCCAAGGTCGTGGGCTTTAGTCCGCAGGATTTTGTTACGGGTTTTTTATTATCTTCCTCAAAACTGAATTCAACGTATAAAAACAGCGCCGTAATCACGGCCGAAGGTCTGGTGGGCAAAATCGTAAAAGTCAGCGGCGGATATGCCATTTGCCAGAACCTGCTGGACCCCAACAGCCGTGTTAGTGTACGCATCCAGCGCAACCGCGAGTTAGGCATTGTCCGCTGGAACGGTGGCGACGGCCTCTCGTTGGAGGATGTGCCCAATACTATCGATATTCGTCCCGGCGATGTGTTGTTTACTTCCGGTATGAGCCAGATTTATCCGCCCAATATTAAAGTGGGCTTTGTAACCAAAGTACAAAAAAACACACAGTATTTGTTCCAGACCATTCAGGTAAAACCGGCGCTTAATTTTAACCGAATCGAAGAGGTGTTTATTCTGGCAAACGGAGCGGCACATGGATTCTGAAAGCAAATATTTTATTATGATTATGCTGATTTTCGGCCTGGGCAGTATCATCACGCAAAGCCTGCTGGTGCCGTTTATCGAGATCAATGTCTGGAAACCGGATTTGGTGCTGATAGTGGTGTTGCTGACAGGGCGGCGCTTCGGTTCTTCAAAGGGCAGTACAGCGGGATTTGTGTTGGGCTTGTTGCAGGATTCGTTGACCAGTATGCCGGTGGGCATTACGGCCATTCCCAAAATCATCGCCGGATATTCTTCCGGTAAGCTGCGTAAATTTAAAGTGGAAGGAATTTATAATTTCCTGTGGTTTTTACTGTTTATCTTTTTACACGAAGTAATTCTGTACGCCTTTTTTCAATACAAACTGGAGCTTTCCTATTCGTTTTTGATTTACTCGCGCGCCTTTCCTAATACCATTTATTCTCTGGTGATGTTAGTCATCGTTCATTTTTTTACACAAAAGTTTTTCAGTGAATAACCATGCGTGAACTGGATAAAAGAATTCGCTCTTCCCGCGGAAGTATTATCTTAGCCGTGATCTTGCTGGTATTTCTGGCGCTCACTTCGGCTTTTGTACGCCTGCAGGTTCTGAACCGTTCGCAGTATGAGCAAAAATCGCTGAACAACAGTATCCGTGCCGTTCAGCTCAATCCGGTGCGCGGTTTGATTAAAGACAGCAACGGCCGCATTTTAGTGGATAATCGGCCATCTTTTGCCTTGGCGGTCATTCCCAAAACCATTGCCGACAGTACCCTTAACTACATGGTTAACCGGCTGAGGCTGGATTCTGCTAAGGTGCAAACGCTGATTAAACGGGAGTACGGTTTGCGGCCGGTGATTATTGCCCGCGATGTGCCCCTGCAGGTAATCATCGATGTAGAGGAACGGCGGCTTGATTTTCCGGGCGTGCTCGCCGTAGCCGAAAGCAAACGATTCTATCCGCCCGGTGTGCGTTCGCCGCATATTTTTGGCAGTGTCGGTGAAGTTACACGCGTGGAACAACTTTTAAATCCGCAGTACAAAAGCGGCGATCTGGTTGGTAAAAGCGGACTGGAAAAGAAATACGATCTGGATTTACGCGGGAGTAAAGGTATCCGCTACGTTAAAGTAGATGCCACCGGTAAAGAATTGGGCGATTATAATATCAGCCGGAATATTCAGCCTGTGCACGGCAACGATTTGTATTTGTACGAAGATTATGATCTGCAATCTTTTGCGGAATCGCTGTTCGAAGAAAAACGCGGCGCACTGGTGGCCATCGACGTTCGTAACGGCGGGATAATTGCTCTGGTCAGTAAACCGGATTACGATCCGCGCGACCTATCCGGACGTATTGAGCCGGCGTTGTGGAAACAGTTGGTGGATGACCCAGGACATCCTTTGTTCAGCCGTGCTATTCAAAGCACCTATCCGCCGGGTTCTACTTACAAATTAGTAGCCGCCCTGGCCGCCTTGCAGGAAAAGATCATTACGCCGCGCTGGCGGGCATTTTGTCCGGGCTACTTTAAATTGGGACGCCGCGTGATCCATTGCTGGAATAAAAGCGGACATGGCAACATTGATTTACTGCAGGCCATCAAAGGTTCCTGCAACGTTTATTTTTATCAATTGGGTTTAAAAATAGGTTTAAATGTCTGGTCGCGCTACAGCACTTTGCTTGGCTTTGGTAAACCCACCGGCATTGATCTGCCTGGCGAAAAGGGCGGCCTGGTTCCTTCCGAAAGGTATTACAACCGCATCTTCGGAAAAAACGGCTGGACGCGCGGGAACCTGGCAAATCTGGCTATCGGCCAGGGCGAACTGTTGGTAACACCGGTACAGATGGCGCAGTTTGCTATGATTTTGGCCAATAAAGGCATGTATCATCCGCCGCACTTAATCGATCATATATATAATTATTCCGCAAAAAAAATGGTTAAATTTCCCGTGCGCATGCGCTATATTGAAGGAGTTTCCAATGATGTTTATGATGTGGTTCGCGAGGGCATGCACGAGGTGGTGAACGGGGGCACCGGCTGGCGGGCTAAGGTGCGCAATATTGATATGGCCGGAAAAACAGGTACCTCGCAGAACCCTCACGGCGAGGATCACGCCTGGTTTATCGGCTTTGCCCCGTATGATCTGCCGGAAGTGGCCATTGCGGTGATTGTGGAAAACGGCGGCAGCGGCGGTAGTGTGGCCGCTCCGATTGTGCGCCGCTTTCTGGAAATGTATTTTTACGGAGAAGAATTGCCGCTGCCCGTGGTTCGCAAAGATTCCACACAAACACCGGCGGTGGATATCTCCTTGCCGGTGCTTGAGGATTTGCAGCCCATGTCAATCCCTGTCCCTGTGGACAGTAATTAAACAGAAAGAAATATGAAAAGACATCCGTTTACTAAAATAGATTTTATTTTATTGGCATTGACCCTGATGCTTTTAGTGATAGGACTGGTTACACTGTACAGCGCAGCCAGCACTTCGGCGGCGGAAGCGCATAATTATTTTAACCGTCAGCTCCTTTTTGCCGTGTTGGGCGTAGGTCTATTACTGCTTACCAATATTTTGCCTTTCAGATTTCTTCAGCGGTCTGCTTATGCTTTTTATATTTTGTCTATTTTTGGCCTTGTTCTGGTGCTTTTTTTCGGCGTCCGCGGCTACGGCGCCGAACGTTGGCTGGTATTAGGTTCGTTGCGGCTTCAACCCTCGGAACCGGCTAAACTGGCTACAGTGCTGGCCGTAGCGCGTTATCTATCATTGCCCGGCGTGGATATTAACCGCTTTAAACATTTTGCTATTACTTCCGCCATTATCCTGCTGCCCTTTTTGCTAATCGCCAGACAGCCGGATTTAGGCACGTCGCTGGTCTTTTTAGCGCTGCTCATTCCGGTATTGTTCTGGGCGGGGCTGAATTGGTTTATGCTGTTTGTGCTCATAGCGCCGGTATTGACGGCGATTTTATCATTTAATTTTTATGCCTTTTTAATCTGGATGCTGCTGCTGATAGTGGTGTTGATATTTTCACGGCGCAAAACATGGATGCTGATGGCGGTTTTTATGCTGCATATTATGGTGGGGCTGGCCATGCCGCAACTGTGGAACGGCTTGCGGCCTTATCAAAAGCAGCGTATTTTAACCTTCGCTAATCCGGAAAGCGATCCCCGCGGTAGCGGCTACCAAATTATTCAGAGCAAAGTGGCCATTGGCTCAGGCGGGCTGTGGGGTAAAGGCTTTAGGCACGGCACACAAACGCAGTTGCGTTTTTTACCGGCTCAGCACACGGATTTTATTTTTTCGGTTATTGGCGAAGAATGGGGCTTTATGGGCGTACTGGTTACGCTCGCTGTATTTTTGCTTTTTATTTTATATATGCTTTATATTGCTACAGCAGCGCGCTCTGTGTTCGGCAGCGGGGCGGTGATCGGAATTTTAACCGTTTTCTTTTTTCATATAGCGGTTAATATCGGGATGACCGTCGGACTGGCGCCGGTAACCGGGTTGCCGTTGCCTTTTATCAGCTATGGAGGTTCATTTCTGTTAACTTCTTTATGGATGGTTGGTATTGTGGCGAATATTTCTGCTAATCGTCACAAAAATTAATAGCTAAGTTTCTTAAATATTATTAATTTAATTGACATATAAAAACTCCATTTTTATATTGACGGCAGAATAACAGGCTCTATAATCAGGAGGCCGCTTATGAGAATCACATTAAATCTTTCCCTTTTGCTTAGTTTTGCTCTGATTTCGTTCTTGGTATTTGGTTGCGCTTCGACCAAAAAGAGCGAAGAAAAACCTTATGCCAGCGAAGAACAACGCCAGCAGCAGGATTTGAACGACATTGAATCTTTGCTGGGTATTAGTTCCGATCAGCCGCAGCAGCAAAAGGCCGCGCCGCAAAACAACGGGGGCGAGAAGCTGCAATTATTGGATACGGGCGAAATCAATCAGCAACAGACCAATTCATCGGCTACTATGGCGGCCGCCCAGCAAAGCGAGCAGGAAAGCGAAAAATACAAAAAAGAAGTCAGTCAGTTAAAACGTCAGCTTAAGGACAAAGACCGCACCATAGCCCAACTCAATACCCAATTGGACGAAAAAAGCGCCGAATTGCAGCAGAAAAAAAGCGCACCCGCCGCTTTTCCGGTGGGGACCATATCCAACGAGGAATATCAAAGCACCTATGATGAAGGCCGCGCTGCTTTTGAAGCGCGTCAGTATAAGCAGGCCATTCAGTATTTCGAGTCCTTACTGGCCAGCAGTACCATTCATCCGTTGGCGGATAACGCCCAATACTGGATTGGCGAATGCCATTATGCGCTGCGCCAATACGACGCCGCTATTATCGATTTTGAGAAGGTGCTGACCTTTCCCCGCTCTAATAAAAAAGCGGACGCTCAGTTTAAATTGGGATTGTGCTATCTGAAGAAGGGGCAGAAAGACCGCGCCGTTGAAGAGTTTGCGCGTTTGCAGGAAGATTTTCCGAACAGCCCTTATGTTTCGCGGGCGCAGGCGATTTTAGCTAAGTTTTAATGTGTCAGAGATGGTTCTCTTTTGAAATATATTGAGGGTATGGCTAATTGTTCAGCAGGCGTTCGATTTTTTCCATAGGATAGGATTTTTCGTATAAATCAACTACCTGCATCAAACGGCGCATCCCATAAGCAGTTAATTTAGGGGCTTTGTCATCTTCAATTGGGATGATAAGCCCTTTTTTTATGAACTTCTGGATTAAGGCTACGCTAATGCCCAAATTGGAAGCAGCCTCTTTTAGGGGATGTAAGTTGTGTTGGTACATGATGATTCCTTTTTGTTGATTCAACCTGTTCCAAGTATGAAAAAAATATGTCGCATTTTCAGTGATTTGGAACAAATTTAAGAAATTCCTTTTCCTCGATAAGGGAACATTAGTTATATTTTCGGAATCTCAGAGGATTTCTTTAGGGGATAACAATAAAATGATTAGGACTCTAACCCCGTAAAAGCGATTCATATTTTGGATGAATGGTTATTAGGCGGAAATTACCGTTGGTTTTCCGGATTCCCACTTCGGCGGAAATCCGGAAAATTAAAGCTGAATCAAAGAACCGCTAAATGAGTATGATTTACCCATGTCGTGCCATTCTAAACCAGCATTAACGGGCATAGAATCTTGTTTTTGCAGAGGTAAAGGCCGAATTGTTAAACAAAATTCGGATATACTTAATTTTTAGAGCAAACTCATCAACTTTAATGTAAAAAATGCGTAGGCAAAACTATGCTGCATATCTTATTCAAACAACCGCTGCATTTATGGCGTAACCTTGGACGCTGGACAAAAATAGAAGTGTTTTTGCTGGTTGGCCTGCTCTACGTTTACGCGGCGGAACGTCTGATTGACTTACTGCAAACAGGGATGGTTGCTTACGCTGTAAATTTGTGGCAGGTATCCTGGGCGCTGCTGCATTTGTATGTGTTTGTCTTACTGCTAACTGCGCCATTTATCTGGTTTTTTGTATTGCCGCGACAGCCGGCGCTACAGGTTTTTTACGGTAAACCGCTAAGCAGCCGCCATCTGATGCAGATGTTTGGGTACTATTACCAGAAATTTCAGATCTTATCTTTGCTGATCGTTTTAGCGGTTCTTTTTGCGTTATGCTATCTTAGTCTCATGCTGGGAGTACTTCTGTTTGCGCTAATAGCCGTATATTCGGCGGCTGTAATGATTGTTTCTTACAGGCTGTTTGTTGTTCTGCGGAGCAAGGTTGAATTTTTCAGCGCTCTGTATATGCTGGCTGCGCTGCACGGCGGCATCGCCTTAACGGCGCTTTTTTATTTTGCCGCAGCGCCCGTGCTGGATGTATTATTTTTTAGCGGAGTGGGGTTGTTGTTGCGCAAAACGGCGACAGCCTCTGCGCAAATCAGTCTGGAACAACTCTATCCGCCGGCAGGCAAAACCATTGGGCAGAAGTATGCAGGACGGTTGACTTTAAATTCTTTCCCGCGGTTTTTGCCGCGGCGCGTTCGGGTGCTGTTCGCTAAGGAGTTTCTTAATCTCTGGCGCAACCCGGCGTACCGCCGCTTAAAGCTGTACACCTTACTACTGTATTTCGGCGGGCAGTGGGCTATCTATCGCACGGGACGGTCCGACCGCGAAATGTGGATGATCCTGCTGGGACTGGCGTTGATTTGGCTGCACTATGCACGGTATTTTAACGTCAAATATTTGCGGCCTGATCCCGAGTGGTTTTTTTACACGCAGCCGCTGCGTTTCAGCCATTTTTGGCTGGCCGGGTTTTCCACCGAATTTCTGTTTGTACTTTTACTGGTGGCAGGCCAAAGTGTGTTCTTAACGATTTTAGGGGGCGGCTGGTTGGTGCAGCTTAACTGGCTGGGCGTACTGTTACTATTTGCTCTTATTGTATTGGCGGTTATGTTAAACTTTCGCATCTATTTTTATGACGATCCACGCATGGCCGGTTACGCTTACCATTTTATGGTGCTCTTTTTTGTGGTCATGTCGGTAAATTACCGCCTGGTAGGCCCGTTAATGGCGATGCTGTTTTTAATTTATTTCATCTATAAAAGTTACCGTTTTTTTAACGGATGAGGCAACTATGCTGCAACTGCAAAATTTAACAGTAACCTATGAAACGCTTCCTGCGGTAAATAATGTCACGCTTACTTTCCCTTCGGGCCGGCTGTGCGGACTGATTGGCCCTAATGGCGCCGGCAAGAGTACGATGCTTAAAGTCTGCGCCGGAATTATCCGCGAATATGACGGAACGGTAACACTTAATGAGAAAAATATCGGAAGGGAACGCTACTGGCTAAAAACGCAGGTGGGCTATGCGCCGGAAGATGTGGAGCTGTTGCCGTATCTCAGCGGGAGGGAGTTTTTACAGATGATTGGCGGTATCCGTCAGTTGGAGCGCACGGAAGACGAAATAAAATTCTTGTTGGATATGTTAGGACTGGAAAGAGAGACTGAACGGTTAATCTTAAACTATTCACACGGGATGCGCCAAAAGCTATCATTAGCGGCGGCGTTAATGGGCAGCCCCAACCTGCTTTTGCTGGACGAAGCGCTGAACGGTCTGGATACCATGGCGCTGCTCAGGCTCAAAGCTCATTTGAAAATGCTAACCTCCGAAGGCCGCGTGGTAATAATCACTTCGCATATTTTGCCGCTGGCTAAAGAGTGGTGCGACCCGCTGATCATCATGCACAAAGGAGGCGTCCTCCGGCAGATGAACCGCGTTGAAATAGCTAAAATGGAGAACGAACAGAACATGAGTTTTGAGGAATTTTTCATAAAATTAGTTAATCAGTAGAATATTTGTTAGGTTACAGTGTACTAAAAGTCCGAGGTTAATATTAGCTTTGGATAGGCGACATAAAAATACAGGAATAATTCACCAAAATAGTTAAAGGAGGTGTAATTTAATGGAACAACAACCTTTTAACATTAACATGAAGAAACCGCCCAACATATCGGCCAGAACCATCCAGTTGGGAGTAGTGGCGGTCGTATTGCTGGTGTTGATCTTCTCCAGCTTTTTCACGATCAGCCCGGAAGAGGTGGGCGTCGTGCTGCGTTTTGGCAAGTACACACGCGAAGCCAGCCCTGGTTTGAATTTCAAACTGCCTTTTGGCATTGAGACTGTGTACAAGGTCCCCGTAGAACGTCAGCTTAAACAGGAGTTCGGTTTCAGAACTTTACGTGCCGGCGTGCGCACGCAGTATTCCACGGCTAAGTATGAAGAAGAATCGCTCATGTTAACCGGCGATTTAAATGCCGCCGAGGTGGAATGGATCGTGCAGTACCGCATTAAGGACGCCTACCAATATTTGTTTAAAGTGCGCAATGCCGATAAAACCTTCCGCGATATTAACGAAGCCATCATGCGCGAGGTGGTTGGCGACCGTACGGTAAACGAAGTGATCACCGTGGGACGTCAGGAATTGTCGGATGTCGTTTCGCGTAAAATTCAGGGACTATGTGATCAATACGAAACCGGCATCAAAGTGGAACAGGTTGTGCTGCAGGATGTAAATCCGCCCGACGAAGTGAAGCCGTCTTTTAATGAAGTGAACGAGGCCGAGCAGGAAAAGGAGAAGCTCATCAATCAGGCTTTGTCGGAGTACAACCGTGTTATTCCCAAAGCTAAGGGCGAAGCGCAGCGAAAAATTGAAGAGGCGCGCGGTTATTCTTTGGAACGCATCAACGAAGCCAAAGGCGACGCCGCCCGTTTTACTTCGATTTTTAATCAATACCGCAAGGCAAAGGAAGTAACCCGCCAGCGGCTGTATCTGGAAACGTTAAATCAGGTGCTCTCTAAAGTGGGACATAAATTGATTACAGATGAAAAAGCATCGGGAATTTTGCCTCTGTTTAATATGGAACAGGGAGGGCTGAAAAATGCAAAATAAGAACACTATTATAATAACCGTAGTCGGTATTATTATTTTACTAATTGTAATCTCCGGTACTTTTATTGTTGATGAAACACAACAGGTTATCATTACACGTTTTGGTAAACCGATTCACCAGCCGATTACCAATCCGGGTCTCTATTTTAAGATGCCCTTTATTGAAGAATCTCATTTTTTTGAAAAACGTTTTCTGGAATGGGACGGCGACGCCAACCAGATTCCCACTAAAGGGAAAAAGTTTATTTGGGTAGATACCTATGCCCGTTGGCGGATTGCCGATCCGCTGCTCTTTTTCCAGCGCGTACGCGATGAACGCGGGGCACAGGCCCGTCTTGACGATATTCTGGATGGTGAAACACGTAACGCGGTTGCCAACCATTATTTAAGAGAAATAATCCGTAATACCAACCGTAAGCCCACCATTACCGAGTTGGATACGCTGCAGGAAAATGATATTTCCGAATCCTTTCCGCCGATCAGCATCGGCCGTGAGAAAATCATGCATGAAATTTATAAAAAGGCCTCTAAAAAAACGATTGAGTTGGGCATAGAATTGCTTGATGTGCGTTTTAAGCGTATTAACTATTATGAAGAAGTGCGTAAAAAAGTGTACGAACGCATGATTGCCGAACGTAAACGGATTGCCGACAAATTCCGCTCCGAAGGGCAGGGTAGGGCCTCGGCGATTATGGGTAATAAAGAACGGGAACTAAAGCGTATTCAATCCGAGGCCTATCGCACAGCGCAGGAGATTGTCGGAAAGGCCGACGCCGAAGCCACAGCTATTTATGCCCGCGCTTACAACCGTAATCAGGAATCACGTGATTTTTACCGTTTCGTTAAAACGCTGGAGACATACAAGAATACCTTTTCCGAAAAAGATTGGTTGCTGCTTTCCACCAAGAACGAATTTTATCGTTTTCTGCAAAATAGCGCAGGAAAGTAAAAACTTTAAAAAGCCGCGCATTGCGCGGCTTTTTTTATTTCATAAAAACAAAGTACATCTTGATTTTATCCTTTGATAGCCTTAATATTTGGTACTATTACTTCCTTCAAAAAATGGGTATGGCATCTTTCTAATTAAGAAAGGAACAATTATGTCCAAAGAACCAGTTGGCTGCGGCAGGCCAACCGGAGCAGTGGTTGGCGAGACTGTCACCCCGGAATCGACACAACAAGAAAAAACAGAGGAGCAAACGATGGTAGTTGCAAAAGTAGGAGCAAAAGCGCCCGACTTTGAAGCGCCGGCCTATTATCAGGGTGGTTTTACCACCGTGAAATTGTCGGATTTCCTTGGCAAGTGGGTGCTGTTGTGCTTTTATCCCGGCGATTTCACTTTTGTCTGAGCGACGGAAGTGTCAGCGGTCGCTGCAAGTTATGATGTGTTACAGAAATTAGGAGTCGAAGTTGTATCCGTTAGTGTTGACAGCCAGTTCGTGCACAAAGTGTGGAATGATGAAGAGCTGTCCAAAATGGCTGGCCGGGATATTCCGTTTCATATGGCTTCGGACGGCCCGGGAAATGTCGGCAGAATTTACGGTGTATACGACGAAAATGCCGGTGTTGAGTTGCGGGGGAGATTTATCATTGATCCCGATGGCGTGATTCAGGCAATGGAAGTTCTGACGCCGCCGGTTGGACGGCAAATGGATGAAACCATCCGACAGATCAAGGCTTTTCAGCATGTGCGCTCGACTAACGGTGCGGAAGTATGTCCCGCCGGTTGGCAGCCCGGCAAAAAGGTGTTAAAACCCGGCCCGGATTTGGTGGGAAATGTCTGGAAGGAATGGAGTCCGTTAAAGGATCATTAAAAAAAAGAAAAATGTCATCCCCATTTATTTTATGAAGAATATTTGCCTGCGATGTGTGAAATTTCGCGGGCATTTGTTTTTATGAGTAACTTGTAAATTAAGATGAGGGTGCACCCGATAGATACAAGCCCGCTGCCAGAACAATTCCAATTAAAAAAATCCATAAAATATTTAATTTGTAATAGCGTACTAAAACAAAGGCGCCTGCGGCCCAGATATAGGGCAGAGGAGAGGTTAAGCTCACTTTGCCCAAACTGAGCAGTACAAACAGCAGCATACCGGTAAACGAAGCCAGTACGCCGTGCAGCGCCCGCCGGATGAGTTTTAAATGCTTAATCTTACCGTAAATCTCGGAAACGATTAAGGTGTAGAAAAAGGATGGGAAGAACATACCGAATGTGGCCAGCGCGCTGCCGGGAATGCCGCCTACTTTGTAACCAATGAAGGTAGCGGTGATGAGAAAGGGTCCGGGTGTGATTTGTCCCAGAGCAATACCGTCGGTAAATTGTTTCATCGTCAGCCAATGATGAGAGATAACCGCTTCCTGCTGCAGCAAAGGCATGATGGTAAATCCGCTGCCAAAGGCAACGGCCCCTATCTTAAACATGGACAGCAATAGTTTGGCTAAGGATTTTTCGAAAATCATTCCCGCCCCGAGGATTACCAGGAATACTAAAGCGGTAACCGTAATGGCCAGAAGGCGCGTGCCGATTTTACCGGGAACCATGGCCTCGATGCTATCATCCTCTTTTTTTCCTGCCGATATATCCCGCAATAGCGTTATGCCCAGCACGATAGCCAATAAAATCACCCAGAATGCATTTACTCTAAACACCATCAGCAGGAAAGCCAGGCTGCCAATCAAAGCGCCGGAACGGGAATTTAAATAGCGATTGCCAAAATCGAGGAAAATATGAACCACAATGCCCACGACCATGGCTTCCAGGGCGATGAACAGGGGATGAATCCAGGGCAGCAAGCCGTAACTAAAGTACACCCAGGATAAGAGAACCATCAGCACATAGGAAGGCAGCAAAAAGAAAAAACTGCCCAACAGTGCGCCGCTAAATCCTTTGGTACGATAGGCGCTGTAGGTGGCCAGATTATACATGATTGGGCCCGGGTACATTTGTACCATGCCCAGTCCCTCATCCACCTGCCGGCGCGAAAGCCACTTCTGACCGATAATTAATGCTTTAAGTTGTTGCAGGATGGCCATACCGTAAGCGGTTAATCCGATTTTAAAAAAGGCGACCGTTAAGGTGAACAGAGTAGGGCCGGACGATTTTTGATGGCTATTTTCCAATTTAATACTCAACGAGGTTAAGTTCTGCTTTTGTTCTCGATGTTCCTAAGTTAAGCAATTTTCTTTTCGGAAATAAGAACAATATCATTTTCCCGAAAAATATTTTTAATTATTTCCACATCAGGCGTTATATCGCTGTACTCTGTGGAAATAATTCGGAATCGAGCATACGATGGCGCCTTTTCGTTCCAGCAACTTTTTAAACTCGGTGTTTCTATGTTGATGTAAAGCACGTCACAGGGTTCATCTTTAATGGCTTCGAATATTTTAGGGATAATTTTGCGCTCACCAAAATGACCGGTTGCTTCAATTTCAATATTTGTATTTACCGCGCTGAGAATTTTCTCCGCCTTAGCGCGCGCTTCCTCAAGGGCTTTCTTGGTTTTTTTCTTTCTGGCGGTTTCGCGCACTATTTTGAGGATTTTATATTCTTTCTCAATTTTCTGAATCATTTCCCGCGGCGGAAACTTGATGGCGTCAGTAGGGCAAATCATGGCGCAGGTTGTGCAGCCTACCATGCAGTTGTAGGCGCGCTCGACCACGGCCTTGCGCGTTTCATCATCGTATTCGAACACTTCCCGCCCGCAGCTTACATAACAGAGTTCACACCCAATACATTTTTCCTCATTGATTTCAGGAAACCAGGGAATCTCGGCTCTTGGTATCCTATGCCACTGGGTTTTGCTTAAATCTTTCGCCATAGGTTCCTCCATTGATTTTTAGTTTAATATTTATGTGCGACTTGGAAGTCGTGTTTTGTTTTTTTTGTCTTAATTGTGCGCGACTTGGAAAGTTGCGTCACGGTTTTACGACTCAGAGAGTCGAATTACTTTGATGGTTTTTCAGGCATAACCACTAAAACCGGTACCGTGCTGTAAGCAATCACGCGGTCAGTTGTGGTGCCTAACACTTTTTCTACAAAACCGCGTTCGCCGTGCGAGCCCATGACAATCAACGATACATTTAGATCATCCGCCGTTTCAACAATTTTCTGGTAAGGAATGCCTTCTTCAACAATTAATTCTGTTTTGAAGGATAAATGAGCTATTTCATTTTCCAACGTTTTCAGACGCTCATAGCTCATTTCCAGCATGCGTTTAACCACCTCGTGTTTGGCGCGGCCGATGCTCTCTTCGGGATGCAGTTGCGCTTCGATTTCCCAATGCAGGTCGATATTGGGTTCATCATATACATGAAGCAGAACAACTTCCTCTGTGCCGGCTTCTTTGAGCTTTTTAACATATTCCAGAGCTTTTTTGGCTGATTCTGAAAAATCCGTGGGATATAAAATTTTTCTAAACATAATTACGTTCCTTTTTCGGTTATTTCGATTGCCGCTTCCACGCGCACTTTTTTCCGCTCATTGTATTTAGTAAACACTTTGTACCACACAGAAGCAAAAGGCATCTGGAACAAGGCGCAGGGCACCACGCCTAAAAAGGTAAGCGGACCAAAAGCCGCGGCGGCCAGCCCCATGGCGATGGACAAATTTTTGGTGGCAAAACCATAGGTGACCGGTATCGAATTTTCAAAGGACATTTTGAATACCCGTTCGGAAAAGAAAAAGGCCAGCGGATAGGCAATCAAATAATAAATGAATACGCCGATGGCCGGCATATAGATGATAGACGGATGTTTGGCAATGGCCGGCGCTTTGACGCTGGTGGCCACAAAAATCATAAATAAGGCCATGAGCGACGATACGAGATGGCTGAGCGGTTTCAGTCTGATAATGCCTTTCCAACCCTGTTTACGCGTAATCAGTTTTTGAGTAATCAGAGCCAGAATGAGCGGCAGGACAATCATAATTAAAATTTTATTCAGCAACAGGCCGGTGTTCACGTTTATCTGACTGCCCACAAACCATTTCATGCCGTACGGCACCCAAATCAGCGAGAGCAATAAGGTAACCGTTTGGATGGCTGTGGCCAGCCCTAAATTGGCGTTCAAAATGCCCGTCCAATACGTGATCATGCCTCCCGGGGGCACAATGCCGGCCAGCACCAGCCCGGCGTATTGCTGGGGATTGTTGGTGAACCAATAGGCCAGCGGAATCATTAATAAAGGCGCAATAACCAGCGACATCAGACTGCCGTAAATCATCTCTTTGGGGAAAATCAGCGCGTTTTTCAGCTCTTCTATCTTCATGGTAATCAGCATGGCGTAAATCATGATAATCACGCTGGGCATGATTAAGGATTTGATGAAATCAGCCTCTTGTTTGCTGAAGCCCAGCCCTAAAAAATAGCCGATGATCATCACGGCGATGATTACGGCCGGCATATATTTCTTTAACAGCTCGTCGCTATATTTTATGAATTCCATAACGGACTCCTTCCTTTAAACGTTTTCTGAAACCTGTGCCGTTTTTTGCCTGCGGATATCTTCGGCCAGTTTCTTTACCTTTTTGATCACATCGGCGGCAATCTTTTCCATGATCTCTCTGTCGTAATCCAGTCCCGGCGTTTTTTCCACGCCGTAATCTTCATCCGGTGCGATGCGCAAAGCCGGTTTAAATCCGCCAAGTTTAATGGTTTCCAGCACGCAGGCTTCGTTACAGCCGTCGATAACTACAATGGCGTCCGCCTCCTCAAATTTGACGGCGGGTTTTAATTTGGGAAATATAGCCGGCAGACAATTGATATTGGCGTAGGTCAGCGCGTTGTCCACGCGTTTGGCGATTTCCGCGGACATTTGACCGATGTTGGAACGGCCGGCGCAATTGGCGATGGAAATTTTGACTTCGGGGGATTCGTTCATTTTGCATCTCCTTTTATATAATTTATCCATTTTGATTAGTACCTTTACTCAGCAAAAATAAATCACAACAACATGAAAAGTGTTGATATTCTCTCACCCCTTTAATTTCCCTCTCATAAATTGGGAGAGGGGCCAGCCACAAAAGTGGCGGCTTTCGCCGGGGAGAGGGCTAACTATCGAAAATTAAATAAATTAAAATGAAAATTTGCTGTGCAAAAGACATAATCAATATCCTTTTATTAGTTGCATTCGTCTTGTGGCTTTTTGATCAGAAAAACCGGAATGTCTATGCTGTTGACCACATGCATGGCCGTACTGCCTAATGCCCGATCGGCGGATTGACTTTCGCCCTGGGCGCCAAGCACGATTACGCATGGCTTATATTGTTCTGCAAATTTGCAGACGCCGCGTCCCGGATAACCGATTTTAATTTCAATATGCGTGGAAAAATCAAGGTCCCTCAGTTCTTTCTCAATTTCTTTCAGCTTTTTTAATGAAGAGGCCAGCAGCTCGTCAAACACATCATCCTCAATAGATTGCGAAATTTCGCCGATCATCTTCTGTTTGAATTCCATAATAGCATTCACTTTTTTCTGATCATAAATATGCACGATGATTATCTCCTTTGCGCCGGCCGCTTTCAATTTTTTAACATAGTCTAAAGCACAGGCGGCATTTGCGGAGAAATCAGTGGCGTATAATATTTTAGTAAACATATATTGTTCTCCTATAGCATGTAATACATTCCCAGCCAGGTTTCGTAGTCGGAACTGAATTTGAGTTTGGCATCCAGCGTGACCGGCACGACTAATTGAATTAAAAAGGTACGCTTCAGGCGGTACTGAACACCGGGAATAAATTGAAACAGGTGATATTGCGGATTGGCATCATCTTTAGCGATTTGTTTGTAAACCAGCGAACCCTCGGCAATCAGATTTTGAGTGAAATTGTAAGCCGTACTCCAGGAAAAGCTGGTCATGTCGCCTAAATCGATATGCGATTTATTTTTCCCGCGGGCGATGTAAAAGGCCGACCAGCGCATATCCCACTTGCCGAATTCCCATTCCGGTAAAATGGCCAAACCGGCGTCGAAGCTGCCGCTTCCCAAAGCCAATTGTCTATCCGAAGGGTTTTCCGCCTTACCGGTGGGGGATTTGGTAAAGAGCAGGCCGGAAAGCAGGAAACGGGGCGGTTTGTTCACATAAAATTTGTACAGCAACGCACCGATTACGTCCCCGACGCCGTCGCCGGTTTTTCCGATTTTGGGCGTGGTGAACCGTTTGTGAACATACGGAATGTTTACAATAGCCGTTAAACGGTTGAAAATTCCGTAACGAATTTTAAACGTGTAACTGTCGGATGTAAGATCCGTACCGTCCGGTAAATCCGCCATTTTACCTGTATTTCTATCCAGTTGTTGATTAAAATGCGGAAATACTGCATAGCCGCGAAAAATCCAGTCTCCCTGCGGCAACGTTTTAGCCGGAATGCCGTAAATAGGTGGACGCGGCATCAGTTTCTGGGCTGAAATGAACTGTATGTTCAAAGCAAAAAGTAAAACCGTAATGACACATAAAAGTCTGGATATTTTCATCGTACCATTCCTCCCATCGTTTAAATGAATAATAAAAATTCAAATGTTAGATCAATTCAGTATTCAGGCGTTTGTTTTTTTATTTCCACGGGCTTTTTAGGAGCCAGTTTAATTGTAAATGCGCATATAAGCATATATAACGTGCAAAAAAATTTGCTCTCTATTTATTCATCCATCCACGGCCATATTCGTGCTTCTGCGCTGTGTGGATACCGCTCACGTAGCTGGTGCATATGCGCTTTGAATAATTTATTATCCCAGCTTTTTAAATAATCGGCCATGCCGATACGGAACAATAACGCTGCCGCCCGCGGATGATCAGGGAAAAGCTCCAGTCCTTCACGGAGGATTTCTTTAGCCTGTTCGTATTTTCCACGCGGGATCAGGTATTCCGCCAATCCCAGGCGCATAATGATGCGGAAATCATCCGGCGGCAGATAACCGGCCTGCTTAAAATAGACTTTGCCGCGATGGTCCAAAAAATAGAAGGACGGTGTTCATACCGCGGAAAGTTGGGAACGGATTTGACGATCCTGCAAAATATCCAGGCGCAGCGGAACAAACCAACGCCGCAATTCTTCGTACACCTGCGCCGCGGGATAAGTGACGGCGTACATCTTTTTGCAGCCGGAACATTTTTCGCGATGGAATTGCAGCAAAACCGGTTTGCGCTGCGTTGCCGCTTCTTTTAACGCGGATTCATAATCGAATTGCCGGTTTTGCCAGATGTCTTCCTGCATGAGTTAACCTAACGTTTTTGGAAAACAGGAAACAGGAATGAGAAAACAGTTAATCATACGTACTCCCAAATTAAATCTGTCTTCTCGTTTCTGATTTCTAATTTTCTTTTTTCTCCTCACTCAGGGCGTAGCCGATCACACAACGGTCACCTTCGCGCTTGGCCAGCCGTTCGTTAAGCCGCCGGATATCATCAGCGTATTTTTGTTTGAAATGTTTCTCAATAACCGACATCAAATCGGCGGTGCAGGGCGAAGCGTTGCGATCCAGTGAATAGTAAATCCAGGTGCCCACGCGTTCGCTGGTCATTAGTCCCAGATTTTTTAACACGGTCAAATGGCGCGAAATCTGATATTGCGGCACTAACAGGGCGTCGGTCATTTCACACACGCAAATCGCTTCATTGCTTTGAACAAAAAGATTGACTAACCGCAGACGGGTTTCATCGCCCAGAGCTTTAAACAGCCGTAAAAAGTCCAATCGCCCTCCTTTTGCTAATATGCGCTTATTAACATATAATATACATATAAAAAACAGAATTTCAAAAACTTTTAATCCGTATAATCAATTTTGGTTCGTTGTGCCGGTTCAAGGTAGCTAAAAATGTTGGCTGCGGGCATCCCATCCACGGGTGGGATATTGTAACCGCACAATATAAGCGATTTCCGGGAGGATTCAATGCATTGAATTCTACGGATTTTTTTTGCATGGAATTTAAAACCCGTCCCGTAAGGGACGGATGAATTATTCCCGTTTGATCGCAACACCACGGAAAATTCAATTGTCCAGTTCGGGACATTCTTTAGGGTCAGCGCATCATTTTCCCCATATTTCAAAATATGGGCTACGAGCATGGCCTCGCTGCGCGAGGCGCTTCTGAGTTCTACAATTTGTGGAAGGAATTATTCGCTTCACTCAATATGCTAAGCCATGGGTTGAAAGCGTCCCGCAGGGACGAAACGCCCTTAGCCCACAAATTCGATTTGTGGGTAAATGAATATCCAAATCAATATTAGAGTCCCCTAAGGGACGGATGCCGCCCATCTAAATAAGACAAGTTATTTCAGTATTTTGAGTGAAAATTGATTATTTTGATGGATATATGAAAATAAAGTAATATTAGGGAGCAAAATGCAACAGATACAATTCATTCAACCCCACGGCGCCTATGTGAAAATTCCCAAACGGCGCCGTCAGTTTTTATTCCGCTTCTTCATCTGGCTGGCTGAAAAAATTACAGGCAACGTTCTTTTACCGGCGCGTGTTTTGTTATGGTATCCTAAAACGCTGATAAGCTCCGGCGTTTTGGAAGGTCTGGTGGCGCATCATGAAAAATCACTGGGACGACGCTTACTCAAGCTGGTGCGCATGCAAGCTTCATTTAGCGTTTCCTGCCCGTTTTGTATTGACATGAATGCGTTTAAGCATGAGAAGTTCGACATCAGCGACGAAGAAATTTTGGCCCTGCAGGGTAAGCTGGGGCTGAAGCAGGTGAATACCTTTACAGAGCGGGAGCGTGTGGCCTTAGAGTATGCCCGCAGTGCTTCGGGCAGTCCATTGCAATTTAAACGTGAATTAATCGAACAAATGAAACACCATTTCAGCGACCGCGAACTGGTCATTTTAGCTTCCACCATTGCCCAGGTGAACTACTGGGGCAGACTGATTCAGGCGGTGGGCATTCCACCGGCTGCACCGTGCTGCATTTGGATGAATTTGTTACGTTGAAATAACGGATGCGTGGTTCTCCCTTCATCTCCAAAATCAAAACCCTTTTTAAAACCTCTTTTCGTTTGGCATAATTTTAGCTAATCGAAGTTAAAAATATACAAATCCATAAAATTCAATATTTACCTATGATGGGATAAAAAAAATCGACAAAAATGTCGGGAAATGTTATCATTTTATCGAAAATAACGATGATAATATTCAGCGGATTCAGATGATTAAAAACGTAAAAAAATTTATTTACTGTAAAGGCATTATTTTTCTGATATAATGCAAGGCAAATGTTTTTTAGAAAGGAAGGATAAAAAATGTTACGTAAATCTTTTTTACTTATTACAACGGCTATTATTTTATTAACCGTCATGAATGTATTTGCCAACGACCATCATACCATCATCATCCAAACAAACAACACGCAAGATACGCTTGTTAAACCGCTGTCGGGAGTTATTTCCGGGCCGTTGCCATGTTACCATTCGCAGGCGCCCGATTTAACGCCGCAGTTGCAGGATATCGGCGTAACCAGCATTCGCAACAATGATTATTGGGACGACCGTCTGGATATTGAATCCATTTTTTGATGTCCCGGCGGTACAACCTATCCCTCGTGGGAAGGCGATCCCAACGACGAAGCCAACTATCATTGGGGGCCGAGTGATACGCTTTTTCAAAGTTTTGTCGATGGCGGATTCGAGCCTTTTTTAAGGCTCGGGGGAGAAAATCAAAATGAAACGAGACGCCATGATTTCCATGGTCCGCAAAATGAATTGCAGGAGGATAACTGGATTGTAGCGGCGAAAAAGGTTGTGCATCGCTACAAAGATTGGCAGGGGCAAAACGGGGTGCTTAAATATGTGGATATCTGGACGGAATGGCCCAATAAAAGTTTTTGGGATCGACCCAAAGCGGATTTTATTCGTTTTTGGGCTAAGGCCTTTAAGGCGATTAAAGAAGAATTCCCCAATTTAAAAGTGGGCGGCCCGGGCTTTTTGGCGCCCACAATGGATGTTGTGCAAGGAAATTTAACCAATAACGAAGCGATTGATTTTTTAACCGAATTGTACAATGACGGATTAAAACCCGATTGGATTGGCTGGCATTTATGGCACAATACGCCGGAGACATACTATCAGGCGGCACATCAGTTCCGCGATTTGCTAAATGGCGTGGGTGATTTTTCTTCGCTTCCCTGGGCCGGTACGGATTTTTTTAAAAATACCGAACTTATCTGCAACGCCTATGGCACTTCGGATTCTGACGATTTATCCGGTAATCCTCAGCCATTGCCCGTCGAATAACAATTCAAAATTTACAATAAAAAAGAAGCAGCCTCCATTTTAACCGGTCAGTGGATTGCCTTGCAGTACTCAGATATTGAACGCGCTTATTATTACCGGGACGGGGATGCCAAATCGAATCCAACGGCAGAGCCCGGCGATTCTTTGGCAGGCCGCTCCGGTTTGTTTTACGGCGATCCGGCGGGAACCTATAAACCGGCAGCCCACGCTGTCCGCTTTTGGTCGAAATTTAACCAACAATACATCCATCTTTTAAGTACGGACTTCCCGTCAGTCGGAACGGACAGCACGCAGCTTTGGGTTCTGGCCGGCGAAGACGATGACAACGGAATAGCCGTAATCGTTTCCAATACGGAAAAATAGACGATTGACTATTCATTGCAACTAAAAGGCCGGGAAGTTACGCCCGACAGCTTTATGGTAAAAATTTATCAGGTAGATGATGATAATGACGGTTTAACTCCAACACAATGGAGCGGTGGAAATTTTCAGATTCCGGCGGGCACTGTGCAGCTTTTGGAGCTCACGCCGAATGCCACGGGCATTAAAACGCATTCGCAACCGCTAAATAATTTTGCCTTGCTCATCAATTATCCCAATCCTTTTAATAACAGCACCAAAATCGAATTTTCAGTTCCCAAAAAAAGTTTTGTTACCTTAGAAATACTGAATATTAACGGCGAAAAAATTCGTACGCTCTTAAATGAATCAATTCCTTCCGGGAACCATTCGGTTATCTGGAATGGTAGGGATGATCGCAACGCGATAGTGGCTTCCGGCGTCTATTTTTGCCGACTTAAAGGCTTGAAAATCAAAATGCGAAAAATTATTTTATTGCGATAGGAAAAATAAAAATAAACCTACCTCCTGTACGCCTGTCTGGCACCGGCCAGGCGGGTGCATTCGGTGGCTATACTTTCATATAACCTCCTCATGTCCGGCGGTTACCGGACTGAACTCTCCTAAGGCAGTTTACCCGCCCTTGGCGTGGCCTGCCCCCGTCAAAGCCGGGCAGACTTAGTCCCCTCCGTTGGAGGGGAATTTGTTCTTTCATATAAACCCAGCATCTGTCCGGCGGCTGCCGGATGAACAATCCGTCTGAGCCGGCCAGGCGAATGATGAAAGAGATCACGATGACCCACCCCCGACTAAAGTCGTACCCTCCTGCGCGCAGTGCGGGCGATCTTGCGCAAAGCCGTCGGCTTTTGCGGAAGATCGGGGAGGGTCATCGCTCTTTCATATAAAATTTTATAAAAATATAACCGGGAATCTATTGCATTAATATTTTATAATTATTATATTCGCATATATGAATATAATAATAGGAACAATCCATGAATCAATTCAACTTGTCGGATAGCGGCATCGAAAAGCTGACCCGTTTCTTTTACGTGTTTTCAGACCCTACGCGTCTGAAAATAATTCTCTTGTTGTTAAAAGCCGAGCAGGACTCGCGCTGCGTGAACAACATCGCCCAGCAGTTGGAGATCAGTCAGCCGACCGTTTCGCAGCAGTTGCGTATTTTAAAAGAAGCGGGATTGGTTAAAGTGGTACGCGACCGGCAATTCTACCGCTACTCCATCAGCGACGAGCATGTGGCAGAGTTAGTTAATCTGGGTGTGGAACATATTTCGGAAGCGTAAAGGAGTTGCCTTATGAATTACAGTCATCTTTTTTCCCCCCTGCGTGTGGAGAACCTCATTTTAAAAAATAGAGTGGTTTTTCCGCCCATTGCCACCAATTTTGCCTCGGTAAACGGCGAAGTAACGCCGGAAATGATTTACCATTACGGCCGTCGTGCCCAGGGCGGGGCAGCCATGGTGACCATGGAAAACATATGTATTCAGTTCCCGGACGCCCGCCACGGTACAACTCAGCCGCGTGTGGATGATGATCGCTTTATCGCCGGATTAAGCCGCGTAGCCTACGAAATCCACAAGCACGGCAGTCTGGCCTTTATGGAACTGACCCATCCCGGTTTGTTCTCCAGTTTGAAATTGTCGCAAAATAAAACGCCGGTTGCGCCATCTGCGGTAAAACTGCGTCCTGATGGTGTTCTGCCCCATGAACTGACGGTTGATGAAATCGAGGCTATTGCCGACAGCTTTGCCCGGGCCGCCCTGCGGGCAAAACAAGCGCATTTTGACGGGGTGGAAACTGAAGCGGCGCACGGCTTGCTGATCGACCAGTTTTTGTCGCCGCTTACCAATAAACGTACGGATGAATTCGGCGGTTCGCTGGAAAACCGTGTACGCTTCTCCAGGATGATCATTGATAAAATCAAACAACTCTGCGGCGCTGATTTTACGGTGACGGCCCGCATCGGTGTGGTGGATTTTATGGACCGAGGGCTGACCATCGATCAGGGCGTGGAAATTGCCAGGGCCTATGAACAAATGGGCTATGCGGCTGTACATGCCGATGTGGGTTTCGGCGCCAAAGAAAAACGTTTGGAACCCATGCAATATCCGGAAGCCTGGCGCGGTTACATAGCCGAAGCGCTTAAAAAGGGCGGCGTGAACATCCCGGTAATTGCCGTGGGTATGATCCGCAATCCGCAGCGTGCCGAAGAAATTCTGGAAAGCGGCGGGGCGGATTTAATCGGCTTAGGCCGGGCGTTGATTGCCGACCCCGACTGGCCGCTTAAATCGCAGATGGGACACGCCAAGGAAATCATACGCTGCATCGGTTGCAGCGAGTGCATCAAGGCCCGTCACGAAGAGGGCACGGCCTTGCGCTGCGGCGTGAATCCCCATGTGGGCCGGCTGGAAACGGATGAAATTCTGCATCCTGCCTTGCAAAAGAAAACCATATTGGTTATCGGCGCCGGCCCGGCCGGGCTGGAAGCGGCAATTACTTTAAAACAGCGCGGACACGAAGTGGTCATCTGGGAAAAAGAAGCGCGTATCGGCGGCGCGCTGGCTTTAGGCGCCGTACCGCCGGGCAAAGAAAAAATCAACTGGTTAATTGAATATTACGATTATATGCTGGAAAAGCTGCACATTGCCGTTGAATTCAATAAAACCGCCACATTGGAAGCGGCTCATGATTTACAGCCCGATGTGGTTATCATCGGGATGGGCGCCAACTATACGCCGCCGCCTATCAAAGGTATCGCTAAGGCGCTGGTTAAATCATTCCGGGAAATTCTGGATAGCAGCGAAGTTGTTCACGGTAAAAATGTGATTGTAGGCGGAGGCGGACTGGTGGGCTGTGAAACCGCGCTTTATTTACGCGATCACGGCAACGAGGTTACCATCGTGGAAATGCTGCCGGAAATTGCCATGGGCATGGAACCCATCAGCCGCGGCTATTTACTGCGCGAAATCGAAGAAAAAGGCGTTGTCTGCAAAACATCGGCCCCGGTACAGGAAATTCTGGATAGCGGTGTGCGTATCGGCGAAGACGGCAACAGCGAAACGCTGCCGGCTGATTTATTCGTTACCGCGTTCGGCGGCCGTCAGGATCATTCATTGTATCTGGAGCTGAAACAACATTACGAAACGTATCAAATCGGCGATGTACACAAAGTAGGCAAAATCATCGACGCCGTGCATTCCGGATTCGCCATCGGTAAACGACTGTAAAAAAGGAAAATGTTTAAATGGATCATGGTTTAAAATTAGGTTTTTGTCCTACGATGACTTCGTGGGCTATGGAATTAAAAAGCATACACGATTTTATTGATTTATATCCCATGGGCAGCGCTGCCCAGGCGTTGCATTATTTAAAGGCGGAAGCTATAGATGGAATAGTGATCGGCCGATTTGCCAAGCAGTCGGAAATTTCCGCATCCATAAACAAACGTTGCCTGCAAAAAGAGGGCTACACGCTCATCTCGCCGCACAAAGGATTTATTGATCAGTCTAATCTGTCTTCTTTGAATGTGGTAACCTGTCTGCCGCAAGAGGTGGTGCGGTCGATGCTTCCCCAGGTAGAAAATGTTTCCTACTTCGATTCCTTTAACGATGCGGTGGAACACTTACCTATGGCCGATACGGCCTTAATCGACTGGCATGATTACCGCGACGAATATGAGCTGTTGATTCCTATGGAAGATGGCGAAAAGGTGAAAAAATTCCGCTGGCCGGTTATTTACTATCAGCGATCGCATGAAGGGACAATAAAAAGAATTTTGGAGATGAAATAAATTCTGTCTATTTGTAAAATAGACTTTCATTTTCAATCTTGATTATGTGGTTAAGATAAATCAGCTTCGGATACGCCGTAATTATTAGCGGCCTGCAGAATGTCATCTTTGGATATGCCTCCGCTGATATCTCCTTTGGCCATTTTCAATAAAGAGCCGCGATCCGGCAGATTGCCCAAAGCCATCAATTTATCGCCGGCATAGACGGCCGGAAAAATCTGATCGCCAAACAGTTCAAAGGCTAGCGCACCTAATTCGTCCAGGTCTATTTTTTCCTCCCGGGCGTCCAATACGGTTACGGTCATATCCTTTATATGTCCAAACCATTGTTGCATCACCGAGCGGATTTGTTCGGTTGGATAGGAAGAGCAGCAGGTTTTCAGGCCGCCGTTTAATAAAATTTTTATTTCCATAAAACTACCTTTCATCCAATTTTTCAGTAACACAATTACTTTGTAAACCGGTAACGAAACAGCACAACTCCCACTTACTGTTTTTCTTCGACAGTTAACATTTTCAAAAAGCGTTCTTTGGTCTGCCGGGGATGTTTAACGTGGCATTTTTCTACCAAATGATAGGGATTCACCGTTTGCCCGTTAATGATAATCCCCGGCGAAGCCTTCAGATGGTACTGTTCGGCCAGACGATCCGCTTCCTCCTGTTCACCTAAATAAAGCACGCGGTGCGGAATCTGTTCCTGTTCCAAAAAACGAACCACTACATCGCTTTTTCGGCAGCGGCGGTTGCGTACAATTGTGATTTGATCGGCCATTACTTTATCTTCATCCTTATTCTCTGATAAAACCGAACGGTTGCTTGCCTCTAAACATTACACATATTTTTCAAAAACATGTTTCATTTGTAAATAGGCTTCGTAGAGCGCTTCACGGTAAAAGCCTTCTTCTTCGCGCGGGATATCGTTGTACTCCAGGGCATATTCCCACAGCAGGCGTTCCGCTTCTGCGCGGGTTTGCGGTTGATTTACGGTGGTTTGAAAAACGACCACATCCAAACCGTAAAAAGTTTTTTTCTGCCCGTTTACGATTAAATCAAAAGGCTGCGCTTGCTGACATGTACAAACCATTCTGTTTATGAATCTCCTTTAAAACAGCGTGTAAATAAAATAAAATCCGCCCAAAACCACTAAAGCACCGGAGGTTTTTTTAATGTACAACGTAGCTTTGGATTCTTCCGACCAGTTTAAATATTTCTGCACGGTTTGCGTGGCGCTGCCGGCCAACACAATTACCGTACAGTGCCCCAGGCCAAATGCGGCAATTAAGAGCAGGGCTCTGAGAATTTGAGTGGCGGCTATCCGGAAAACAACCCCCAAAACCGGCGCCAAATAGGCGAATGTGCAGGGGCCAAGACCCAGGCCAAAAACCAGTCCTAATAAAAAAGCGCCGCCCCAACCGTTAATTTTATTGGGTTTGAAAGGCAGTATATTCCACGGTATATCGATAATCTCCATTAAATAGAGACCGAGCAGAATAAAGACGGCAGCCACAAGAATATTTCCCCAAATGCCCACATCTCCCAACAAACGGCCAAAGGCAGCGGTGATCCCCCCCCACCATGGCAATGGTAATCAGGATGCCCACAGAAAAGACCAGCGACAAACTAAACGAACGCCGCAGACTGATTTTCCCCTGGCTGGTGATGTAGCCGATAACCAATGGGATGCTGGAGAGATGGCAGGGGCTGAGTAAAATACTTAGTACGCCCCAGCCGTAGGCCGCCAGTAAAGCGATTTCAAAGCGCCCGCTCATAGCGGCAGACAATGCGCTGAACCAGCTCTCGATCATCCTGCGCCTTCCTTCTTATCCGCCGTAATACCATGCGCGGTTAAAAAACGCTCGATATCTTTCTGAGGGAAAAACCCCTCGTGGCGCATGATTTCTTTCCCCCGCGCATCCAAAAAAATTTGTGTGGGAATAATCCGGATGCCGTAATCATAGGCGTAATGGCGTTGTTCTTTCGTCCACACATCATAAAAAATAACGTTAACCTGAGCAGCGTATTTTCTTTCGATGACTTTCATGACCGGCTGCATTTTGCGGCAGGGAATACAATTATTGGAGCCCAGCTCGATAAAAGTAATTTTTGCCTGCAACGTTGTGGCGTTTTGGGCAGAAGAAGACTCCGCTTTTTGTTTGTGCTCGCAGCCAGACAGAAGCAGCCCGGACAAAACAATCAGAATAAAAAAAGAGCGGACTACGCGCATTTCAGCCCTCCTGCAGCCAGGTTAAAATTTGTTCGTCTTTGGGTACTTTGCCCACACTCTTCAGTTTTTCGTTGATTACCAGTCCCGGCGTCATCATCACCCCGTAAGACATGATATCGTTCAAATCCGAAACGCGTTGGATCTCCATTTCCAGCGTATGTTTATTTTTAAGCGCTTCAATTTTTTTTTCCAGCGCTTTGCACTTGGAACAACCGGTGCCTAAGATTTTTACAATCATTCTGTTCTCTCCATATATTGATTAAAATTCTAAAATACAAATCTCAAAACCCACATACATTTTAATAATTCAATATTACAAAACACAAATGTGATTTATTTGATTTTTGATGCCGGTTTTTTGAAAATTCCAAATTTTAAATTCAATCCTCTGCCGTTGCCGGAAAATATTTTTTTCTGAAATAGAGCGCCACATCCACCAAAAGAATTAATACGGGCACCTCCACCAACGGCCCGATTACCGTGGCAAAAGCGGCCTGCGAATTAATACCGAAAACCGCTACAGCCACGGCAATGGCCAGCTCAAAATCGTTGCTGCCGGCAGTAAAGGCCATGGTCGCGCTTTTTTCGTATTCTGCGCCCATCCATTTGGCAATGAAAAAGGTGGCAAAAAACATAACCACAAAATAAAGGCCGAAGGGAATGGCCACGCGCAGTACATCCAGCGGCAACTGGATGATGGTCTCGCCTTTAAAGGAAAACATCACAAAGATGGTAAACAACAAGGCGATAGGCGTCAGCCAGGCAGCCATTTTCATAAAGCGTTGGTAGAACCATGAATCGCCCTTCCAGCGGCGTAAAATAAAATTAGAGACAAAACCGGCGGCGAAAGGAATGCCCAGATAGATGAGCACCGTGCCGGCAATTTCGCTGATGGAAACTTCCACTACGGCACCGCTCAGCCCAAACAAAGGGGGCAGCAGGGTAATGAATACATACGCGTAAACGGAATATAACAATACCTGAAAGACCGCATTAAAGGCGACCAGTCCGGCGGCCAGTTCACTGTCGCCCTGCGCCAAATCGTTCCACACCAAAACCATGGCAATACAGCGCGCCAGTCCCACTAAAATTACGCCGGTCATCAGGCCGGGATGCTGCGGCAAAAAAAGAATGGCCAGCAAAAACATGACCAGCGGGCCGACAATCCAGTTCTGCGTTAAAGACAGTCCCAGCAAACGGAGATTTTTAAAAACCAGCGGCAGTTTCTCATAACGGACTTTGGCCAGCGGCGGATACATCATTAAAATTAAACCAACGGCAATGGGCAGATTGGTAGTGCCGTAGCTCAGCGAATTCCAAAAAGCGGCAATGCGCGGGAAAATATATCCGGCTGATAGGCCTAAGAACATCGTCAGGAAAATCCACACAGTTAAGTAACGATCAAAAAAGGATAAGCGTTTTTGTGAGTCGGTCATAACGGGTTCATCACAGTTTAATTCCAGCGGCATCGGTAATCCAATGACGCAGCGTTGATTTTAAGGGAATTTTACCGCTGGTGTAAATTTTATCGTTGATGATTAAACCGGGCGTTACAAAGATGCCCAACTCCACGATTCGATCCAGTTTATTTATCTTTTCGAAATCCGCCTGTAGGCCCAGGTCCGCCACTACTTCGCGGCACAGAGCGTCTAATTTATTGCAGGCCGGACAATCTGCTCCGGCAATCTGGATGCTGATTGAATTTGTCATCAGAGGCTGCTCTTTATTTGCTCAATATAGAACTTGCTGAAATCCCGTTTGATTTCATCCCGCACCCGCCGGAAGACCGCCAAAATATCTTCCTCCGTTCCCGTGGCTTCGGCCGGATCGTCAAAACCCATATGCAGGCGGTGTTGCACTTTGCCGGTGAACACCGGACAGGTTTCTTTGGCCGAATCACAGACGGTAATCACGTAATCAAAAGCCTGGGCGATAAATTCATCTACTAATTTAGGATAGCCCCTGCTGATGTCGATATCTTCTTCGGCCATGACCTGCACCGCTTTGGGATGGATGCGTTGCGAAGGTGCTGTTCCTGCAGAATAGACTTCTAAAGCGGAATCAAAGGATTTCAAAAATCCTTCCGCCATCTGGCTGCGACAGGAATTGCCGGTGCAAAGAATCAGTATTTTGGTCATAAGTTTCCTTTTTAGTTAAAGCTGGAATAAATAATGACAAAGGACAAAAGACAAATGAAAAATGAATAACAATACCGAGAACTCATTTAAACTCCAAATTACATTATCCAATTTTCAAAACCGCTGCTCGTATTAAGGAATTAGAAAACAGAAAATAGAACTTACTATCACCCCCTTGACCCATCTCAGTTCTTTCTTCTTTTGTCATTTGTCTTTTGTCTTAAAATGCTTTGTCCCTACAATCCGCGAACGCCAATTTCTAATTCCCAATTCATAATTTAAAAGATGCTGCCATAAATCAATCCGCTAACTGTGGCCATAACCACCACCAGGGAAACATAGATCAGCGTTTTTTGCGTACCGATAACCTGGCGGATAACCAGCATGTTGGGCAATGATAAAGCCGGGCCGGCCAGCAATAGCGCCAAAGCCGGACCTTTGCCCATGCCTGCGTTAATCAATCCCTGTAAAATGGGTACTTCGGTCAGTGTGGCAAAATACATAAAGGCTCCGGTAATGGAGGCGAAAAAATTAGCGAACACGGAATTGCCGCCCACCCAGTCCGTAATCCAATGAGCGGGAATAATTCCGGTTCCCCCCTGAGCGTCACCCAGGAGAAATCCGGCTATTAGAACGCCTGTGCCCAAAAGCGGTAAAATCTGTTTGGTAAATCCCCAGGTTTCGGCCATCCAGCTTTCCGCCTCTCCGTGATTAATCGACAAAATGACTGTAAGGGCAATGATGCCCGCGGAAAAGGGAATAAGCGGCTGGGAGGGAAATAAAATTCCTGCTAAAAAGACTACCGCTCCGCCAATCAACACATGTAATGTTTTTACGCCAACCACACGTACCAGCGAAACACCTAAACCTAAAGTAAAAATGGTTACTAACAGCCATTTAACTTGATAGACAGATGCCCAAAAGCTGTCAGCGCTGTCCGGCTTGCCCCAGGTGGCAAAAATTAAAATAAATACCAGAATAAAAAAATGCAGCGAGGTCTGCCATAAAGGGCGGGCTTCTTCCGGCTCGGGCATGGCTAACTGGGCCTGCGCCTTGGCGGATTCTTCCTTGCGGTAAATAAAATGCATCAACAAACCGATGACCACGGCAAATACTACAGCCCCCACTACACGGGCGATGCCCAGTTCAAAGCCTAAAATCCGCGCCGTTAAAATGATGGCTAAAATGTTAATGGCCGGACCAGAGTACAGAAAGGCGATAGCCGGACCCAAGCCGGCACCGCGTTTGTGAATGCCGGAAAACAGCGGCAGAATGGTGCAGGAACAAACCGCCAATATGGTTCCGCTGACCGAGGCCACTAAGTATGAAAGCCACTTTTTTGCCCCGGCGCCAAAATATTTAATAACTGCGGCCTGACTGATAAACACGGCGATAACGCCGGCAATAAAAAAAGCCGGCACCAAACACAACAGCACATGTTCTTGCGCATACCATTTGGTTAAACTTAGAGCCGAATTCACCGCGTGATCAAAAACGGGGCTGCCCACCGGCATGAAATAGGCAAATACGAATATTCCCACAATCCACAGCAGGCTCCGGTATTCCTCCTTCCAAATCATTACACAATCCTTGTTCAAAAGCGTTATAGATTCATAATTCAGGTTCGATAATAATGGCGGCTATGTGTAATTTAGCCACTTTAAAAAACCACGATTTACACAAATTTCAATTCAATTAATTTTAATAGAATCAATGAGTGATAATTTGTAAAATTAGCGGATATGACCTTTCTATAGCAGGTTCATAACCCGTAATTCAAACCGGAAAAAGTCTAACCGGGATAGTCTTGTAGTTTAATATACTCGAATAGAAATGGTTTGAATACAAACCATTTCGTCCTGAGAGTTGAGTGTTTTGTACGAAATCCCGATTTATCGGGATGATACCGATTATCTTATTTGCGCCACAGGCGCTCCTTCAGGGTAAACCATTTACTGATCAGTATATTTCGAGATTTATCGAAACAATAAAAGCTAAAAAATTTTCATATAACTTTTAAATATGACACATGGTTTCGCGATTGAGTTTCCTTACCTTCTCACGGTCTTCCAGGATGATCTGATTACTCGGCAGCGCCGATTTTAAGAGCGGAAGCAGGTTGCTGATGTAAGTGCCGCCCTGTATATCATTCAGCCGATAATAGACCCATTTACCGTCTTTGCGGTCTAAAATAAAATCAGCGTCCCGTAAAAGGGAGAGGTGCTTTGAGACCGTAGAGGCGGCCAACCGTAAGATCTCGGTGATTTCACACACACACAACTCACGCTCTTCCAGCATTTTTAAAATTCGGATACGATTTGGATCAGATAGCGCTTTAAATGTCTTAACCAGACGCCTCATCTTTTTTCCTTATTTCGTTAATTGGCGAAATATACACAACCGTCTAATTGCTGTCAATTAATTTGCCGGGTATATTTAATTTAAAAAGATTTATGAATATATTTGCTTTCCCTTGCCGGAAAGATTAAATTAAAAATCGAAATTGTTGTACCTGTTTTTTTTGCCTTTGTGTTTTGTTGGCTGACAAGGCTTTAAGAACATTGCTGGTAAAGAAGATACTAATCAGGAAAGATTACACATTGTTCTGAACAGTTCTTTTTGCCCGGCACAGGCTAAGAATGCAGATGTACGTAACGCAGGTTTTTTTTTAGAAGGGTTAGTGTTATGGAAACAGGAACTGTAAAGTGGTTCAATAGCTCTAAGGGCTACGGATTTATCTCAAGAGAAGAAGGCGAAGACGTCTTTGTCCATTATCGTTCAATCGAAGGCGACGGCTTCAAAACGCTTGAAGAAGGAGATAAAGTCCAGTTTGAAATAGGCGAAGGACCAAAAGGTTTACAGGCCACCCATGTAACGAAAATTTAATTTTTCAAAAATGTTGGGCGAACCCCGGTCATTACGGCCGGGGTTTTTTTATTTTAAAGCAATATATTCCATCCTAATTTACAGACCATTCGATTTTCTCACTCCCGCTTCTTACTCTCCCTCTTACTCTAAAAAATGCAGATTAAGATCAAGAGCAAGAAGTAAGAGAAAGATAATTTAGACCTTCCCATGTTCCGCTTCTCCCTCTCACTCTTGCTCTCCCTCTTACTCTAAGAAATGCAGATTAAGAGAAAGAACAAAAGGCAGTGGAATAAAGGTCAAACGTTTTTTTATGTTGTTCATATACAAAAACCGTAACTTGCTTTACTCCTAATGAGCGGTTAAATTTGTCCTATTACGGAGCGATATATGAAATTTAAATATATACTTTTTATTTGTCTGTTTTCTGCTGTCAGTTTAATGGCCGGTCAGAATCAACATCCGGATATCTTATCCATTAAATCCGGCTATGGTTTTAATGTTATGCGTCCCAAACCGGTGCTGGTTAATGTATTCGTTAATTATTCCAAAATCGATTGGAAACCGCAGATTTTTGTGGCCGTGGCTGTTCAGAACGATGCCTTGCAGTTCGAAAAAAAGGATACTCTCTACCTGGCTGCGTATGAAGTGAATATTGCCATTCGTCATCAAAACAAAACCATCCGCAACCACAGCCTTTCTAAACGTGTTATTCTCAAAAAATTTGCCCAAACCAATTCGCGTCGTCGTTATCAGTACAATGTCGTAACCGTTAACGGCTCGGAAATGAGCGTTTCCGCTGAGCCGTATGAATGTCTTGTAGAGATACGCGATAGTAATTCCGGCCACAGTGAGATTTTGCGCCGAAAGTTCAACGTTAAGCCAAACGCCTGCACGGAAATCGCTTTGCTGAAACAACCGCCCAGCGCTAACCAGCAACTGCCGCTTACGCCAACCGTAGAAGCCCTGAATTTTCATCGCGATTACTGGCTGTACGCCCGTTTTCGAAATGCACAGCTCGATAGCGGCAAGCTGCAAATTATTCTTTTAAAGGAAGAAAGCGGACAAAAGGCCGTTATCCGTCGCTACTTTCCGCAATTGCCGGCTGATTCCGCGGCGGCGGATTTTTTATTTCCGCTTCCCACCGATTCACTCGCCGAAGGGCGGTACCTCATACGCATGCAGCAGGATACCAGCCGAAGGGAAAAGTCCTTTAGGCTGGTCTGGTTTGATAAGCCCACCTATCTTTACCGATACGATTTGGCGCTGCGCCCTATGCGTTACATCTTATCGGAAGAGGAATGGAAGCGCGCCGCCTCATTAAATCGGCAGGAATTAAAAATTTGGTTTGAACGCTATTGGCGGGAACGCGATCCGACGCCTGACACGGCATTTAATGAATTATTGGATGAATTCTTCCAGCGCGTTCGTCAGGCAAATATAAAATTTTCCACACGCCACAAGGAAGGCTGGGAAACCGATCGCGGTAAAATTTTGATTTTGTACGGTCCTCCGCAAAAGGTGGAAAACCGGCGCTTTGCCACGCAAACGCTGCCCTATTTGGTATGGGATTACGATAACGGTCTGCAATTTATTTTTGTAGATCGTTATCGCACCGGTGAATTCTCTTTAATTGAAAAAGAATAACAAAGAAAGATAATAGATTATGGAAATAGTGAATGTTGGTGTTGTGGGCGTCGGACATCTTGGAAGATGGCACGCCGGTTTGTTCAAAGAAATTAAGGATGCTAATTTAGTCGGCATTTACGATGTGGATCAGAAAAAGAATGAAGAAAAAGCGCAGGAATTAAACGTTAAGGCTTTTAGCAGTATAGATGACCTGTTAGAAGCTGTGGATGCGATCAGCATTGTTACGCCTACGACGACTCATGCCGAAATCGCCCGGCAGGCCTTGAACAAAAATCGTCATGTTTTTATTGAAAAGCCCATTGCCCATTCCCTGGAAGCGGCGCAGGGGCTGATTGATTTGGCCGCCGAAAAGCAGCGCATCCTGCAGATTGGACACATCGAGCGTTTTAATCCAGCGGTTAAAACTTTACATGATGTACCGCTGAATCCATTATTCATCGAAGCGCACCGGCTATCGTCCTTTAATACGCGCGGCACCGATGTGGCCGTGGTGCTGGATTTGATGATTCACGATTTGGACCTGATTCTTAAGTTAGTCGATAGTGAACCAAGCGAAATTAACGCCAGCGGTGTGGCCGTTATCTCCTCAACAATTGATATCGCCAATGCCCGCATCAAGTTCGAGAATGGTTGTGTGGCCAATTTGACGGCCAGCCGCATCTCCGCTAAAAAAATGCGCAAAATGCGTTTGTTCCAGAAGGATGCCTACATTTCCATGGATTTCAATGAAGGCGTCTCGGAGATTTTTTATATTCCCGGTGAAAACCAATCGCCCTTCCATGACGGAACGCTGGCCGTTACGCTGGGCGAAATCGAATCCGGCAGCACCCGGCGGGAGATTAAATATAACCGCCTGAAGCGGCAGCATGTAAATCCCTTAAAAGATGAACTGGCCAGTTTTGTGGAATCGGTGCAAAGTAATGTTAGGCCGGCGGTTACGGGAGAAGAAGGGCTGGCCGCCCTGAAACTGGCATTGCAGGTAATCGGCCGCATTGAAGCGCACCGAAGGTCCTTGCAGAAAAACAATCCGCAAATTTTGCCGCAAATGGAAGAATAACCATAGAATAAAGATTTCAGCTTTTATACGCTTATAAGGATTGTTCTATATATAAATGACGTCATAATGACTAATCAAAGATACCCGAAGTATAATAAAACAACTACCCTCCCCGTTCACTCCGTTTATACTCATAAGGGGCGCCGTAAACGGGGAAGGTTTGCGATTAGTAAAAATGATAGATAAGCACTCATAGTTCAAAACGAAGAATCTATGGTTTATAGGAAAGGGAATACCGTATGCGCCAATCAAATCCAACCCCAAAAGTGACTCTTGAAAACATTCGCCAATTAACAGTGGGCTACGATCGTCAGGTGCCGGTTTTGCAGGGAAGCCTGAAAACGTATATTAATTTTGACAACGCGGCCAGTACGCCTACCTTAAAACCCGTTTTGGATACGATTAATACTTTCATGCCGTGGTATTCCAGCATCCACCGCGGTACCGGCTTCAAGTCGCAGTTAAGTACGCACATTTACGAACAAAGCCGCGATATCGTCCGTCGCTTTTGTAATATTAACGACGACGAGCACACGATCATCTTCGGTAAAAACTCAACCGAAGCGATAAACAAGCTGGCGCGGCGCATTCCCTTAGAAGAAGACAGCGTCATCTTTACTACGCGCATGGAGCATCACTCTAATGATTTGCCCTGGCGGATGCGCACGCACACGGTACATCTGGAAGTTGATCGTACGGGCCGGCTGGATATGGATTATCTGAAGAACAAATTAGAAGAATACAAAGGCCGCGTGCAGCTGGTGACCGTAACCGGCGCTTCCAATGTGACCGGGCTTATTAATCCTGTTCATGATATTGCCCGCCTGGTGCATCAATACGGCGCGGAAATTATGGTGGACGCCGCCCAGCTGGCGCCGCACCGCTCCATTGACATGGGCGCTCAGGATGATCCGGCTCATTTGGATTATTTAGCTTTTTCCGCGCATAAACTTTACGCGCCGTTTGGACTGGGCGTTTTAGTGGCTAACCGTTCGGCCTTTGCCGACGGCGAACCTGATCATGTGGGCGGCGGAACCATCGAAATTGTTTCCATGGATCATGTGTTTTGGGCGGATGTGCCGGAAAAAGAAGAGGCCGGTACGCCCAATGTGGTCGGCGCCGTAGCCATGGCTAAGGCGCTGGAAGTAATGATGGAAATCGGCATGGATCAAATTGCCGAACATGAAGTCCAATTAACCGCTTACGCCCTCAAAAAACTAAAGGAAGTTCCCGGAATAGAGATTTACGGATCGGTTGACGAAAATGATGTGATGAATCGCTTAGGCGTAATTCCTTTTAATCTGCAGAATATGTCTCATGCCCGGCTGGCGGCTATTCTGAATTACGAACATGGCGTCGGCGTACGCAACGGGTGTTTTTGCGCTCATCCCTACATCAAATTTCTTTTGGGCGTGAGTAAGGATGAAAATGCCGCATTGGAAGAGCGTATTCTGCATCATGACCGCAGTAAAATTCCCGGCGCCGTTCGCATGAGTTTCGGACTGTATAACGAAGAAAGCGAAATCGATATCTTCATCGATGCGCTGCATCAGATTGCCCGCGGCGAAATCGTCGGCGATTATGTGCTGAATAAGGCGAGCGGCGAATACCGGCCACAAAATTTTGACATGGAATTCGATAAGTACTTTAAATTGTGATTTCTGTTAGAGTGTTGCACTAAACAATTTTAATGGTTGTCGCCAAAGTTCTTTTATTGAATAGTTATTTTGTGTTTTTTTTGTGAATCCCGGCTCTGCGCTGTGCTTTGGCCGGAATGACACGATGATTGCGCAGCGTCCCGTGCTGGCTTATTCCGGAATCCTGAGAAACGGGATATCCGGAATCCGGCATTTTGAATATTTACGAACTTAATCTGACTCCTGTGACAGCCTCTTGTGTAACAATACTCTGATTGTTTTGACCGTCGGGCAAAACACCGGCCTTACCACGTAAAAGGGACATCAACCAATGGTTACACAAAAACTATACTACAGCGATTCTTATGTTAAAGAAGCATCCGCGCGCATTGTGCAGCGGCGCACCGATAGGGACGGCGCGTGGCTGTTGTTGGAGAGTACGCTTTTTTATCCGGGCGGAGGGGGACAATTGCCCGATCGCGGCTATATTAACGGCCAGCCGCTTATTAAAATCAAAAAAGAAGATGAAGAAATCTGGCATTTGCCGGCGCAGCCGCCTGCCGATACTGCGGCGGAAGTGCAGCTTCAACTGGACTGGCCCTGGCGTTTATATCAGATGCAGCAGCACACCGGCCAGCATTTGCTTTCGGCCGTAATGTTTACCATGGATATCCATACCGTCTCCGTGCATTTAGGGGAAGAGTACACAATGATTGAGGTGCGCGGCGCAGCGGCCGATGCGGCCATTTTTCAGCAAATCGAAGATGGAGCTAATGAGCGCATTCGCCGGGCTTTGGCGGTGCGGCAGCATTGGGTAACCCGCGAAGAACTGGACAAATATCCCTTGCGCCGGCCGGCGGGCAATTATACAAAGTTGCGTGTGATAGAAATCGAGGATACGGATTTTGTGGCCTGCGCAGGGGCGCATTTACAAAATACGGCGCACATCGGTTTGATTAAATTTGCCGGGGTGGAGAAAATACGCAGTCACCATCGTTTAAAGTTTTACATCGGTCGGCGGGCGTACGCCTATTTTCAGCGCTTGCATCAGGCGGCCATGGAAGTTCAGCGTGAGCACAATATGGCCTTTGCCGAAAGCAGTTTACGGCTGCGTGAATTAAAAGAAGAAAAAGCGCATTTGCAAAAACAGGTCGATGTGATGCAAAAAGAAATAGCGCGCTACCAGATGGAACAGCTAAAAGCAAAAGCTGTTAACGGACGTATCATTGTTCACCGGCTTGATGCGGACCAGGCCGGGCGCGCCCGCGCCATAGCGCTGGAGTTAGGACAAAGCGGGCATTACATCGCTTTAATTACAGCCGGGCAGCGCTTCTTTTTGACCTATCCGCCGTCGGGCGTGTTCGATGCTGCTCGTTTTCTTAAAGACTGTTCGTCAGAATTAGGCATACACGGCGGCGGTCAGCCCGGTTTTATGCAGGGCAAAATCGAACACGCCGACGCCAGGTTGATTGAAGATTGTTTGGCGCGGTGTATAGTACTATAATGTTTGCCATGTTCGCGTAAATTAAAAGGCGGCAATTTAAATATAGCGACTCGTCCGGCTAACGATTGGCTGATTTGTTCAGGTGATAAAAAATTTTTGCGATCCGGTCAGGATAAAATAACTATTTTTTTTGCGGCGTCGGACATGGTCTGCATGCAGGAAACCAATTCCGGCGCTCTTTGAGCCTCGTCGATAATCATACCCTGTTTATGCTGAGATAAAAAGGCGCGCGGGTTTTGCACAGCAAATGCCCGTGTATCGGGTTCTTCCAAATTAGTGTAGGGGCTTGGATGGAAAAACAGATTGAACTAACGTGGATTTACCTGATTGACGAGACCCGATGATGGAAATCACCGGGAACTTCTGCGCTAAGGCTAAAATTTTATACCCGAATAGAAATGGTTTGAATACAAACCATTTCGTCCTGAGAGTTAAGTGTTTTGTACGAAATCCCGATATCGGGATGATACCGATTACCTTATTTGCGTCACAGGCGCCCCTTCAGGGTAAACCATTTACTGATCGGTATATTTTGAATTTCTCTCTGAATCGTGGAGGCAAAACAAGGGGCTCTGTCCAGATTTTGCAATAGAAATGCAGATCTGTCCATTTTATATTTTTTGTCTTCTCTTTCCCGATTTTCAAAATGCCTCATGCACTTAAGCTAAAAACGGGCTTCGATCTTCTACCTAATCACCAGCACTTTGGCGCCGCGGATTTTTCGCTCTTTCAATTCCAGTAAGGCAGTGTTTGCTTCTTCTAAGGGATAGGTTTGGTATTCGGGCTTAATTGGAATTTCAGCCGCTAACTGTAAAAATTCCCGAACGTCAATCAGCGCCACATTAGCCACGCTTTTGATTTCCTTCTCCATCCACAGATACCCGGGATAGTCCATCTGCAGCAGGTAGTCTTTGTCGTGATTTTCTTTGCGGATGGCGTTGATCACCAGCCGGCCGCCGGGCTTTAAATTTTTTAGCGCTTCCACAACGGGTTTCCAGACAGGGGTCGTGTCAATAATGGCGTGTAACTGTTCGGGAGGCGTGTCGGCTGTATCTCCGCTCCAAACGGCCCCCAATTCCAGGGCAAATTGCTGTTCGCTGCTACTGCGGGCAAACACATACACCGGCGAATCAGGATATTTATGACGCGTCATTTTGAGCACTAAATGTCCCGAAGCGCCAAAGCCTGTTAGCCCCAAACGCTGGCCGTTTTCGATATTAGCCAGACGCAGCGAACGATAGCCGATAGCTCCGGCACAAAGCAAGGGCGCCGCCTCTTCATCGCTGAAAATTGGCGGAATGGGATGGGCAAACGGTTCTTTAACCACCATCATTTCGGCGTAACCGCCAAAGGCGTCGCGTCCGGTGGCTTTAAATTGGGGGCACAAATTTTCTTCGCCGCGCAGGCAATATTCACACGTTCCGCAGGAAGAATAAATCCACGGTACGCCCACGCGGTCGCCAATTTGCAGTGACTGCACGTTTGAGCCCTTCTCCACGATGCGTCCCACCGCCTGATGCCCCAAAACCATCGGGAAACGGGAGGGCGGCGTGCGTCCTTCGATTTCATCTAACTCGGTATGGCACACACCGCAGGCGGCCACTTTAATCAGCACTTCATCCTCGGCCGGTCGTGGGTCGGGCAACTCTGCTAATTGCAGCGGCTCCCTGTTCGACTTTAAATCGGTAATCTGATTTAATACCATAGCTTTCATGACCGATGCTCCTGTTATTTTAAAATCTGCCGGATGCGGGGCAGGGCTTCTTTGCCGGCCTTTTCTCCGGCGGCGATGATCTCGTCGATATTATTTATGGCCGCCCAGGAAAAATGATGAATATCCGGGCTGATTACCAGGTCGGCGCCGGCCAGCCGTTCCTGCGTTAAATGGTAAGTAACGATATCTTCGGCGCGGTAGATAATTTGCAAACCGTTCTCTAAGGGGCTGTCATTTTCCACGCATTTACTGACATTAACGGCAAACACATACTGCGCGCCCTGGCCTTTAACAATTTGTACCGGAATGCTGTCTGTGGCGCTGCCGTCGATTAACAGCATCTCGTCGATTTTAACCGGCGGAAACACGCCGGGAATGGAAGCGCTGGCCATCACGGCTTTTCGCAGATCGCCTTCATTTAAAATGATTTCCCGGCCGGAGATTAAATCGGTGGCGATGGTGGCAAAATGAACGGGTAAGGATTCGATGGATGCGTTAGGATAGCTTTCGAAAATTTGCGCTACCAGTTCTTCACTATAAATTGCAGGGGCGTTGACGGCTTTTAATAATGAAAAATACATCTTAAGATTGTTCAGGTAATCAGTAAGATTCCGGTGCGGCTTATCGCGATCCTGAGCATTGAAAATCTGCAGGTCTAATTCTTTAAAAACAGGCTGCGCTATCCAGTCGCGGAAAAAGTGTTCTACTTTATCAGCATCGCCATAAATTGCAAACAAGCCGCCGACAATAGCTCCGATGCTGCAGCCAGTGATCAAATGGATGGGAATGTTTTCGCGCTGCAATACGCGCATCACGCCGATGTGTGCCAAACCGCGCGCTCCGCCTCCGCCGAGCGCAAGGCCAATTTTTTTAGGCATAGCATCACCTCATTTATTTACAATGGATGGGTTGTTTGCATGTAATTTTCAAAACTCATCTTAACGTTTATGAATTGTTTGCCACCGCGCCTTAAGCATCTGCCCTTATCAAGTGAAAAGTAAAAGGGAACATTTATTTCCCGACTCATGGGCCGGTACCATTATCCAAGTCCGTTTGGATACCCCGTTGTCTGTACCGAGGGCGCCCCTTTGGAGCGGCGGGGTCGTTCATTAGTTCTTAAACGCCGATCTTTTTCATCAAAAGTTTAATGGGCCGCGAGTCCTGCAAAATGTAAAAATGAATGGCCGGTACTCCGCCGGCGATGAGGCCTTCCACCTGTTTGGCCGCCCAGTTTACGCCTACTTCTAATACCTGGTCGTTGGGCGCCTCCAAAATTTCCTGCGTCAAAACGCTGGGTAAATCCACATTAAAATTTTTTGGCACCGCTTTAAGTTGGCTCTTTTTAGAGATGATTTTCAGGCCGGGAATGATCGGCGCCATAATATCGGCCTGCCGGCATTTTTCTACAAAATCAAAATACACCGCGTTGTCAAAGAACATTTGTGTTACCACATAATCTGCGCCGGCCTCTACTTTTTCTTTCAGATAGTGGATGTCAAACTCCAGATTTGGCGCTTCGAAGTGTTTTTCCGGATAACCGCCCACGCCGATGCAAAAATTGGATGGCCGGGCGTCTAATAAATCTTCTTCAAGATATTTGCCGGCGTTCATAGCGCTAATTTGTTTAACCAGGTCGACGGCGTACGGGTTCGCGCTGCGTCCGTGCAGCAATGGTTTTTTGTAACCGGTTCTGTCGCCGCGAACGGCCAGAATATTCTCGATTCCTAAATAGCGCAGGTCAATCAAAAAATCTTCGGTTTCCTCACGCGTGAACCCCTGGCATAATACGTGCGGTACGGCGTCAATATTATATTTGTTTTGAATGACTGCGCAGATGCCCAGCGTTCCGGGTCGCTTGCGTTTAACTTTACGTTTAATGCCCTGCGGCGTTTCTTCGTAAATCACTTCAGCGGCATGGCTGGTGATGTCGATAAAGGGAGGACGGAATTGGGCAATGTCATCCACGACCTTCAATAAACTTTTAATATCGCCGCCGCGTTTTGGGGGGATAATTTCAAAGCTGATCAGCGGTTCCGTGGCTTTGGCCAGATGTTCGGTAACTTTCATCGTTAAGTTCTCCGTTTAATATTTGTTTAAGATAATATAAATTGGAATAAAGTTCTAATTTTTGTAGTTGATGTTTGGCAGAAGCGCATTATTTTTATACATTTATCATTTACTTAAAACGGAGATAAAAATGGCAGATAAAAAAGCACATCATATTACGTTAATTCCGGGCGACGGTATCGGTCCGGAAGTTACTTCTGCAGCGCGCAGGGTCCTTGCCGGCGCAGGCGTGGTCATAGATTGGGAGATTATGAATGCCGGCGCAGGTGAGCTGGCTAAATCCGGCTCGGTGCTGCCGGAAGAGACACTGGAATCGGTGCGTAAAAACAAAGTGGCGCTTAAGGGGCCTATTACCACGCCTATTGGTAAAGGGTTCCAGTCTGTAAACGTGCAATTGCGCCGCGCACTCGAGCTGTACGCCAATGTACGTCCCGTGCGCTCGGCTTTGGGGGTATCTTTTCAGCACAATCCCATCGACTTGGTGATCTTCCGCGAAAATACGGAAGATCTGTATAGCGGCATGGAATACGAAGTGGCTCCCGGCGTAGCCCAGAGTTTAAAGATCATTACCGAGAAGGCTTCCACGCGCATTGCTAAAGCGGCTTTTGAGTGGGCTAATAAGAGGGAACGAAAACTGGTACACGCTGTTCATAAAGCTAACATTATGAAAAAGAGCGACGGCCTCTTTTTAGACAGCGTACGTAAAATTGCCGCCAAATATCCGAAGATTACCTACAAGGAGATCATCGTTGATAACTGCGCCATGCAGATGGTCATGCATCCGGAACAATTTGACGTGGTTGTGTTGGGTAATCTGTACGGCGATATCATATCCGATTTGGCGGCCGGTCTGGTCGGCGGATTGGGCGTGGTGCCCGGCGCTAATTTAGGCGACAAAGTAGCGGTGTTTGAGTCGGTACATGGCAGCGCCCCCGATATTGCCGGCAAGGGCATTGCCAATCCCATTGCCACCATTCTTTCGGCCAATATGATGCTGCGGCACATCGGCGAAGGCAAGGCGGCCGATCGCATTCAGGCGGCGCTGGTGCTCTTTCTATCGGAGAAAAAACATTTAACCCCCGATTTGGGTGGCACAGCGACTACCGATGAATTAGTTGACGGGATTATTCGCAAGATCGAATTGTTGCGTTAAACGTGGCGTCGTTCCCGCGTAAGCGGGAATCCAGGGGACTACCACATTGCCAGTTACCGCCTGTTTGCCAACCGAGTGCGGCCTGACATGGCAGCGTTGTATATCCGGGCGAGCGGCGGCGCGACAGTGAAGTAACAGAATACTGTTAGTAAACAAACCTAAAAATCTCAAAAACATTTTTAACAATCGTGTGAATAATGAAAGAAAAGTACGATAAATTAAACAGGCTGTTAACGGAACATCAAAATTATGTTTTAATCAGCCACGTAAATACAGACGGCGACGCGCTTGGCACCTTGATCGCCTGTTATTATTTTTTAAAAAAGAAGAATAAGAAGGCAACCATCTTAGTGCCCGGTGAAATTCCGCCGCGCTATGAGTTTTTGAATACAGCGCAACTAATCAATCAACAGCCCCCTGCCGAGAGTAAACAAGAGATATCCCAGGCCGATGCCATCATTATCCTTGATGTCAGCGATGTGCTGCGCATGGACGAATACTACGAAGCCGTCATCCAAAGCGAGGCGGTTAAAATCTGCATCGATCACCATCCTATTATTGGCGAGGGTATGGATTTTTGTCTGGTGGATACCAACCGGATTGCCACGGCGGAGATTGTGTATGATTTTTTCAAATATGTGCAGGCGGAGATCGATTACTCCATGGCCGAAGCCTTGTACACAGCGATCTTGTCCGATTCCGGCAGCTTTCGCTTTCAGGGAACAAGCCAGTTTACTTTGCAGATGGCGGCCGATTTGTTGGGCAAGGGCATCGAGCCGTCGGAACTTTACAGCCGCGTTTATGAACACGCCGAGCACCGTCAGCTGCGCGCCTGGGGTGAATTGCTTTACTCTTCGCACAGCGACGGCTTTGTCTTGTGGGTGGCCGTTACACAACAGTGGCTGCGCAAATGGGGCTTTTCGCTCGACAAGTTAGACGGATTGATTGATATCATGCGCCGCGACAGCGAGGCCACGGTGTTTGCCGTGTTTGTTGAAAAAGATGCTGAAGAAACCATCGTCGGACTGCGCTCCAAGAACGGCTTTGACGTGGGCGAAGTGGCGCGGCGCATGGGCGGCGGCGGACATTACCATGCTTCCGGCTTTACGGCCTCCAAAGCGCTGGACAGCGTTATTAGTGAAATCATGGAATTAATCGAACAAAAAAAAACATGAAATATCCGGTAGTGTTGGTTTAATCAAAACATACAATATGAATGCCCAGTCGGGAAAAGGATCAAAATATTGGGGCTTGCCGGAGGCGTCCCCAAAAATTGTTTTAACGGGTCATTCATATAAACAATACAAACGCGCTATTCATTCTTCATTATCGAGGGAATATGATTCGTTATTTAACCGCCGGAGAGTCGCATGGTCCTGCCTTAATGGGCATTGTAGAAGGCCTGCCGGCTAACCTGCCGGTAAATCTGGATGAGGTGAACCGTGAATTGCACCGCCGGCAGCAGGGCTTTGGCCGCGGCGGGCGCATGCGCATCGAACAGGATAGGGTGGAAATAGTTTCCGGCGTCCGTTTCGGGAAAACGCTGGGCAGTCCCGTAGGCTTCATCCTGCGCAATAAGGACTGGCAAAACTGGCAGGAGATCATGTCGCCCACACATGTTGCGGAGGGTGAAGAAATTTCCCGTCCCCGTCCGGGGCACGCCGATTTGGCCGGCGCCTTAAAATACGACTTTGCCGATATGCGTAATGTGTTGGAACGCTCCAGCGCGCGCGAAACGGCTATGCGCATGGCTGCAGGCGCCTTTGTGAAACAACTACTGCATGTTTTTGGCGTTAAAATTTTTTCTCATGTGTTGCAAATCGGTAAAGTGCAGGCCTCAGCGGAAACCGTTGCTGATGCGCTGCACAGCGACGAGATCAATACTTTGGCCGATGGGTCGCCGGTACGCTGCCTGGATAAGGAAGCGGAAGAACGCATGTTGGAACATATCCGCAGCGCTAAAAACGCCGGCGACACACTGGGCGGCGTCATTCAAATTATCGTCCGTCATGTACCGCCGGGTCTGGGCAGTTATGTGCATTGGGAACGCAAATTGGACGGCCGTCTGGCTGCCGCGCTGATGTCAATCCAGGCCATAAAAGGCGTAGAGTTCGGCGACGGTTTCCGGACAGCGCAAAAGCCAGGCTCCCGCGCCCATGACGAACTATTCTATGACGGTCAAAAAAATTTATATCGTAAAACCAACCATGCCGGCGGCATCGAAGGGGGCATGACCAACGGTGAGGACGTCGTCATCCAGATTGCCAAAAAGCCCATTCCCACGTTGATGAAACCGCTGCATTCGGTGGATGTATTCAGCAAGGAGGCCTATCTGGCGCATAAGGAGCGCAGCGATGTAACCGCCGTGCCGGCGGCGTCAGTCATTGCCGAGGCCGTAGTTGCCCCGGTAATTGCCAACGCCTTGTTGGAAAAATTCGGCGCCGACGATATCGGCGATATTAAACAAACTTACGATTTGTACCTGCAGAGAATCGGTAAAATTATTGGAGAATAACATGGATAAGGTGGTCATTGAATATTGCGTAGTATGAAACTACTACGCACGCGCCGTCAGTTTGGCGGAAGAAATTAAAGAGTCGTTGGGTCTGGAGGCAACGCTGAAAAAATCCAGCGGCGGACGTTTTGAAGTATATCTGAATGAGGAGCTTGTTTTTTCCAAGGCAAAACTATATCGCTTTCCGCAATCCGGCGAAGTGGTTACCATCATCAACGGGATATTAGAAAGTTAGCGCTGTCCGGGATGTTCGATTTGCGCTAAAATTTTACGGGCATCGGAATTGTTCGGGCTAAAGGTCAGCACTTTGCGCGCTAAATTGGCGGCTTTACCGTATTGTCCCTGTGCCTGAAACACTTTGGCTAAAATTAAATTGTATTTGGGGCTGTTAGGCTCACGTTGTAATTTTGTTTCTAATTCGCTGCGGAATTTTTTAAACACATTGATATATTGATGCTCCGGTCCCAGCGTGGGATGGTGCACAAAAATAGACGGAGCAATGTAAAAAATTTGCCGGTACTGTTCAATGGCTTCTTTTTTGCGGTTGGTCTCCGTGTACAACTCCGCTAATTTAAGGCGGGCGCGCACCAGATTGGGGTCGAGCTGCAAGGTGCGCAGATAGTATTTTTCCGCATCTGTGTTATTTCCCGCTTCGTGATAAGTTAACGCTAAATTAAAGGTGGCTTCCATAAAGGTCGGCCGCACACGAATAGCCGCAGAAAAGGCCTCGGCCATATCCGCATATACCTGCTTTTGCTTGACCGGATCGAGGGTCGTTTTGTTAGAGAAAGACGTATTTTTATCGGTTTTTTTCCGGGGATTACTGTTTAGTAATTCTAAAAAGGCATTAATTAATTCCTGCAGTACAGCTTGTTTGTAAATGGTGATGCCGCGTAAAAAGTAAGCGTTGGCGTCGTCGGGACGCAGAGCTATGGCGGCGTCGATTTCATTTAGCGCGTTGTAGTAAATCTGCGAGCGGTAGTAGGCGTCGCCCAACTTAAGATGGTAAAGGGCATTCTCCGTATCCAGTTTGGCCGCTTCTTTGTAAAACTCAATGCACTTACGGTAGCGATCCTGATCATAATAAATATTGCCCAACTCGTAAAAGGTCGGCGCAAATTCAGGGTTTAATTTGCGCGCTTTTTTCAGATAATCTTCAGCCTCTTTATATGCTTTATTAATGACGCTGATCTTGCCTAAATGATAGAAGGCTTTGTAATCATTGGGATTGAATTCGGCTACTTTTTTGAAGTCGGCGATGGCTTCGGCATATTTTTTTTGTTTTTCGTAGATTAAACCGCGCCCAAAGTAAGGCTTGTCAAATTTAGGCAGAGCGGTAATGACGCGGTTGAACTGCTGCAGGGCCAAATTGTACTGGCCGGAATTAAAATACACAATGCCTAAATTGTAATAGGCTTCCCAAAATTTATTATCTTCACGGATGGATTTGCGGAACAGACCGGTAATTAATTCCATTTTTGGGTTTCGTGCTTCATTTTCCATATAAGCACGGATAAAGCTGCCGTAAGCGGTTATCGATTTGGTGATGGTAAAGTTAAGTAAACGCCTTTCCGAGGAAGTGACGGTTATGCCGGCCAGATTAACCAGCTGATCCACAATCTTGCGTCCAAGAGAGAAGAAGTTGGTTATGGGCTCATTGAACTGCGAAACGAGCAAATTGCTGCCGGTGAGCGCATTATAAAATTCCACTTGCAGAATTATCTTTCCGCTTTCCACTTTATAGGAACCGGCTACGGCCACTTCCACCTGCGAGGCGCGTCCGATATGGTAGATCATCTTCTCGTCGAGCGGGGCTTTTCCATAGCCGACCTGATTCAGTACCTGATGAAATACTTTTTTATCGGGGACATAAAATCCGGAAAGCACGGATAGTTTATTGTACAAATAGTATTCGAAACCGTAAGAAATCCACTCGTATTTTTCACTGCCAGTTTCGTTTTTGAAGGGAATCAATCCTACCTTGCGCTTATCCTGAGCAAACAAAAAGGATTGGACCAACAGAAGGACGATTAAAAATTTAGTTAATTTCATATGCTAAATATCAGTTCGTTTCAGTATTATTTGCCATTTCAGATATTGTCGGCCTGATTTGGCTTTCGTTTAGCAAAAAGTGCTTTCTGCCAATTCTGGTAAATTACAAATTTAACCGTTTATTTTATCAAATCTTAGGCTATTTCGCAAATAATATTCGCAAATTTTTTTCTTTGGACACAATCCTCAATTCAATAAAATCAGCAACGGATAATCTGCTCTGTATAAAAATGAGTGCGCAGAAAATAACCAATTCTGTCCGCTGAACCAGAGGGAAATATCACAAAAAAGCAGTAGAGCAAAGAATTCCGCTAAAAAAATCAAGAGTCCGGCGAGGGCTGTGATCATTTAGCGTTTATAACGAGTTTTGCAGTAAAAAATTTCCTGAGTACAACAACCCATCCTAACAAATAACCGGAAATAAAGAGCCACCAGGCGTAATGCTGCGGAATGCCGCCGTTTAACACGGAGGGTGTTTCGGTGAAAAAGCTGGTTAAGATCAGGGCCGTCGCCGCAAACAAAACCAGCCATTGGCACAGGGAAAATATCTTTTGCGAAAAACGCTCAGGATAGATCAATACCAATAGGGCGCCGCAAATCAAACCTAAGCTAACCAGCGCCGGCGCCAGCCATGGCGCAATCCAGGGCGCCGGAATTAAAAACAGAATATCCCAATCCGTCCAGCCGATGGGCCAGTTGATTAAAACTTTCAGCCAGAAATAGTAAAAAATATCCCAGACGGCAAAGGTGAGCGCGAACAGGGCGAAACGTTCTTTAAAATCGCGTCCGCTCATACGCGCTACAAACCACAATATAATTAGCGTGGCGGCCTCGCGTCCTAATTCCACAATGGCCACCTGCATGGGGATGGTTTTCATGGGGAAAACAAAGCCGTCCGGATAATACAAGAGACGCAAATAAACTACCACAGCCGTTTCCACATAGGCCATGGCTACGGCAAAAACGGTGTAAGTAAACAATGTTTTAAACAGTCTTTTAGGCGTTGACCGAATCATCTAAAACGTCTCCCGAAATCAGAAATCTACCCGAATCTTCATACTAAATGCCACTAAGAAGCGCCAGGCTAAATGTTTTTCGCCGGACGGGGGATTACTGATGTACAACGGCAAAATGATTTTTGCCCCTTTTAAATCAAGTTTTAAACCGGTTTCGGCAAAAAGATGTTCCCCGTTTAAATCGCCCGTATTATCGGCAAGTACTGCGGCGGCGCCGTAGAATACAGGCAGAAAACTAAAAGTTTGCAGATCGGCGGCAAAAGAGGCGCCGAGCCTGCCGTTAAAAAAAGGATTGGCGGCGTCGCGGTAACCAAACATAGCCAGGCCGTTTTCCCAGCCGAAGTGGCGCAAAGGGGCCAATCTGCCACGACGCTGGGCGACAAATTTTTTGTGTTTGGCGTCCGTTTGTCCGGCGGCAAAAAGCGTTTCCTGCAAGGGGATATGGTTGCCCCAAACGCCGCCGGCAAAGGCGTGCAGACGGATGTAACCGCTGCGCGAGTAAATATATTTAAAGGTCGACTCCAGTTCTAATTTGCCGTAATTGGTTTTGGCTTGCGGCTGCGGAAAACCTTTTTCTGCCAAAAAGCGGTTTTGCCAGCGGATTAACATATTGCTGCAGGAATGGTTAATTGCTATCCCAAGCGCGGCGTAGCGGGCTTTCGTAAAATTATTGCGCTCGTAATAAGCGCTGTTGTATAAGTCGATCCAATCAAAAGTCAATTCCAGATTAGTTTGACTATGTTCGCTTGCAGGTTGTAAAAACGCACTGCTAAACGAGAGCGATTTCCGTTTTAAACCGTCGCGATCGATGATTTCCGCTTTGACGTCGGTATAGTTAGCCGGAGGGAAATGGAAACGGTTAGTCAGCCCGAAGTCGTAGCCAATGGCCCTGGATTCCGTGCCGTAATAGGCCAGGCCGGTGGCAAACCATTGCTTGTTGATAGGATTGCCGGACCAAAAGAACACGCCCGGACGATGTTTGTCCACGAACGGTTCGTACCAATAATAAGGTAAAATGGTAAACGAGTAAACATCGTAGCGAGGGATCTGAGGAATAAAATTAACGCGCATGCGCGGCAGGCCGGAACGGTTGTTTAAGTAATTGCTTTCGAAGATTGAACGTTCCAGGTTGGCCTCAACTATTTTGGCAGGTTGCTTATGCTGAAAGATCACTGCTTGTTGAGGAGCGCCCGACCAGCGCCGTTGCAATGTATCGCCGGAAGCGGTAACCAGATATACCGGCGCCGGCATATCTTTCATTGTGCCCTTGTTGCGTAAATACACTTCCGTACGAAAACCATTGGCTGTTTTTTTTGAGTTAACTTTATCGACGACAAAATCATTAAATTTGTTGCTTCTAAACCAGTCGTTGATGAACCAGTTCAAATCTTGACCGGAAACGTCGCTCATCACGGCAAAAAAATCGTTAATATCCGGATGTTTGCCGTTCCAGCGATCATAATATTCGTGCATACCTTTCCAAAAAACGGACGGCGTTACATACCATTCCAGGGCCAGCAGCATGGCCACGCCTTTTTGGTAAATGACCGCTCCGTAATTGGCGGAAGAATAATCCTGCGCCGGCAGATTCATCGGTTGGTCGTGACGCATACTTACCAAGGTCCCGTAAGTAAGCTGCATAAGATGCCATTCCCCCAGGTCGTCAAACAGGTGGCGTCCCCATGTTAGTTTTTTAAAATTAGTCAAATTGTTAAAACCGTGGTAATGGAGCATGTATTTGTATTCCAAAAAGCTGTTCATGCCTTCGTCCAAAAAGGCGCAGGCCCGTTCATCGGAGCCTAACATACCCATGAACCAGTTGTGTCCAACCTCGTGCATGACCACCATTTCCAACATATTTGTCCAATCGCCGCCGGAAGAAGAGATGATGGTGATCATGGGATATTCCATGCCGCCGCCGGCCGCCATAGAGCCATCCACTACCGATGCTTTGGGATACTGGTAGGGCCCGACGCGCTTACTATAAAAGGTGATGGTCTTTTCAACATAATCGGGAACCTGCCGCCATTCATAGGCGTTTTTCGGCGTAACCAACACATTGGTTAGCACGCCGTTATTGTGCACTTTGCGCAGCATCATGTAATTCAGGCCGGTAAACCAGGCAAAATTATGCACATTGTGCGCCACAAAGCGCAGCGTTTTAGTTTCTTGGTATTTTAAGGATTTCTTCCTGGCGTCTATCCATCGACGGATAAATGTATCACGGGCGTCTTCGTCTTTGATCTGTAAAAATTCTTGCGTGCTGTCGATGACGGCCTGTATGAATTTATTTTCATCGGGATTATCCTGCAGTATGCCGGTGGCGTCTACAACAAAACTTTTCGGTACGGTGACGCTGACGTCAAAATCGCCGTACTCGCCGTAAAATTCACCCTGATTCAAATAAGAATCGGGATGCCAGCCCAGGTGATCGTACACGACCACTTTGGGATACCACTGTGTTACGGCAAAATAGTTATCGCCGAAATGTCCCATGCGTGAAAAAACGACGGGGAATTTACCTGTGAAATTCATATGCAGCCTGAGGCTGTCGCCCGGGGGAAGCGGGGCGGGAAGCTGTATTTTGATCTCATCGATGGCGTTTTTTTTAGAGGTGTAGGTTAGCGCCTGGCCGGCGTTTTGTAAGGAGGTCAATTTCAGGTAGCCGCGATCTTTTTCTTTGGAAAAATGAAATCTTCTGCTGTTGTGATCTTTTTGCTGCCGGGCGAAGGGCGTGGAGTCATCCTTGTAAGCGTTCGGATAGAGGTGCATCCAAATAAAGGTAAGCGTATCCGGGGAATTGTTCTTATAAAGCAGTGTTTCGTTGCCGGAGTAAGTCTTTTCTTTGGCGTTCAGCGTTACATGAATGGTGTATTTAACGCGTTGCTGGAAGTAGGGCCGCTCTGGCGGCGCGGCGTTTAAATATACAATGCCAAACAGAAGTGTCAATACAAGAAGCCATTTATTCATGAGTTTTTCCCCTAAATTTAGATGAGTGGAAACCGGGTACAAAGCTCTGTAAATTTATTTCAAAATATAGAACCGGGAATCAGGAATTGGGAACTGGAAATTTTGTTAATTTATACTAATTAGTACACTTAGAAAATGAGTTCACTCTAAGAAGGTCTCTCACTGTCATTTTCCCACCACGAAGTGGTTC
>CAZIBE010000016.1:0-53831 GCA_964536685.1 uncultured Calditrichaceae bacterium
ATTATGTGAGGTATTGAAAAAGAGGTTACCCACTCAAAACTAAAAAGAACCAAAATAAAACAAGATAGAAATAATTCGTTTTTAAATAAATGGTTTTTATATCCTGTTAGAGAAGAAATCGATTTTGTGTTTAACGAATTAAAAAAAATAGAAAATAATAATATTAAAAAAATATTAGCGATAATTCTAAGTAGGACGGTTCGTTCTTGCCGGGCAACGACTCATGCTGATTTGGCAACTTTAAAAGAACCCGTCACGTCTCCATATTATTGTAAAAAACATGGTAAAATATGCAAACCTATTTTTTCTATTTTAGGCTGGTGGAAGAGATATACTATAGATACGTTAAATCGTCTAAAAGCATTCGATAGAATAAGGACGGATACTTTTCAAATTTGTTTAACGGGAGATAGTAGAACAATTAATATTTATGAAGAAATAAAAAAGAAACATAAAAAGTTCGCAGAATTATTATTAAACCAAAAAATGAAAGGGATTTTTTCTAGTCCACCATATGTTGGTCTTATTGATTATCATGAACAACATGCATATGCATATGAAATATTCGGCTTCGATAGGAAAGATGAATTAGAAATTGGGCCTTTATCTAAAGGGCAAGGAAAACAAGCAAGAGATTCTTATGCTATAAGTATAGCTGAAGTACTTAAAAATTGCAAAAAATATCTTCAAGAAGATTATGACATATTCTTAGTAGCTAATGATAAATATAATCTTTATCCTAATATTGCTAAATTAGCTGAAATGAAAATTGTTAATAAGTTTAAACGACCAGTTTTGAACAGAGTGGAAAAAGACAGATCAAATGCATATTCAGAAATAATATTTCATTTGAAAGAAAAATAAAATGTCACTTACTAAAATTCAAATACAAAAAATTGAAAATACAATTAAAGAAAGTCTAAAAAGAAAATTTTAAAAATATAATCCCGAAACGAGTTATATGCCATTTCATTTTCGTTTACTTGGCCGAGATAGGATGGCTTTGTTCTCTTTTATTTTATACATTCTTTAAATACTACTTTTGGGACGTCAATTTTTGAACCTGTTGCTGAAACCTTAGCGAGCTTAAATTTTAAATCAGCACAAAAGCAATATGTTGTTGGAGATGCTATCAGTGAACAAGCGCAATTTGAAATTCAGCATATTCTTAATGACCTAACAATGGGAAAAGATCCGAATAAGTTAGAAGAAATAGAAAGAATAAGAAGAGTTTGTAGTGTTGGTAAAATGAATAGATTAAGAACGGTAAAAGTTGATCTATTTGTCAAAAGTTATGATGGAACTGTTCATTTGTTTGACTTAAAAACTGCAAAGCCCAATATTAGTAATTTCAAAGATTTCAAAAGGACATTATTAGAATGGATAGCAATTTTTTTAGCAAAAAATCCTGATGCAAAAGTAAATTCTTATATTGCCATTCCTTACAATCCATACGAGCCTAAACCTTATGAAAGATGGACTTTAAAAGGTATGTTGGATTTAGATCACGAATTAAAGGTCGCGGAAGAATTCTGGAATTTTTTAGGAAAAGATGGCACTTATTTAGAGTTATTAAATTGTTTTGAAAGAGCGGGTATTGAATTGAGCCCCGAGATTGATGAGTATTTCAAAAAGTTTAAGTAAAAACATTTTAGAAATTGCAGAAAGGTTATTCTATGTATGAAGTAGAGTGTGAAAGGCTTATTGATTATTTAAAGCAAATGATTTCGGACGGAGTTCAATTAGTTCACGCTGGACAAACAATTGATTGGAATGACACAAAGGTTCCAGAGCAAATTTTAAAGATTATAGGAAAAAAGGAAAGGGCTAAATTGACCAAGCTAAATCCAGGTGATCAATTAAGGCATAAAGTAAGTAAACAGGATATGTGGGTTATTAATGATGATGGTAAAACTGTATTTTTAAATTCGGGTACTCCAACAATAAAATATCCTCTGGATAAAATATTAGAAGCATTTGAAATTGTTAAGAGAGCAAAATAATAAACCCTTAAAAAACCGGTACCACCATAATTACTGAGTAATCGTTTCTTAATTTTAAAATTCTTAATTCAATCTTCCCACTTAATTTTGTTCCCGGGCGGACTCACGTCCGCCGTATCCTTTGGTTCAAAACTAAGCAGTCGTTCCGGATGCACTACGCGCACAATCATTACCTCGGCAATGCGCTCGACGGGCGCCACATCATCGCCAAAGCCGTTGGTGCGTTTCTGGCTGGCCCAGTAAACCACGTATTTTTTCCCGGCGGCGTTTTTGTACCAGCCTAAAAATACTACCGAATGTCCGTTCCCGCTTTTCCATGAGATGTTCATAAAATCGCCGGGTCGCGCCTGTTCGGGTGTAACGCGCTGGCCGATGCCCGAATAGTTCACCAGCGCAAAATAGTTGCCGTAACCATCGGCGTTCCATTTGCCCCAAAATTTAATATGATCCTCGCGTCGTCCGCCGTCCGCCTCCTGCATGCGCAAAATTTCCACTCGCTGCGCTGTTAAATTCGCTTTTTGAGCGGACAAAATCAGATTCATTCCTTCCATAAAAGCGCCGTAACTGGAACCGCTGCAATAGCTGGTGGGGCGCGGCGGATTGAGCAGCGGCCGGCCTAAAAGCTGCAAAGGATAACCCAAAGGCGATTCCGTGGGGATGGAATCGATGCCGATAAAGTAACCGCCGCCATCCGGGGCATGCGCCTGAACGCGGTCGACGGCCTGCAAAATGTAACGGTTGTAGCCGGATACATATTTACCGAAAATTTGTAAATGATCGGTGTGGTGCGCGCCGGCGGACAAATCATCCGCGCTGAGCAGCAGCCGTTTGCCATCGTCTTTGGTAGGAAAAAGGTTGTCGCTACGTGTACTTTGCTGTCTGCAGGAAAGCGCCAGCAACATTAAAGAGATAACAAACAGGTGAATAAATCGATTGCGCATAAAACATCCTTTTTGATTACGGCCTCTATGGATTACTAATGCCGAGTCTAATCCGAATAAACCGGAAATCCTGATATGCAGTATTAAAACTCAAATTTGGCTATTGGCCTTTAATAATGAATAACCGAAAACTGAGAACTTGAGCTGTTGGCCTTTAGCTCTTAGCTTTCTGTATTTTCATGGTTATTCGCAATTTTTTGCCCCCAAAAGCAATCCCGCTCCCGCGGGAACGACCAAGACGCCAACTCATTTAAATGGCCAATGATTATCCGCCGGACGGGCATCGGGAATATGGGCGTTGCCCAGGTCTATTGATAGAATTTTTTTGTTGTCCGGAAGCGGCAAGCTGATACGTTCCTGGCCGTTTTGCCAAACCCGGATACTGTGGGAAATGGTTTGTTTTGAGCTGTCCTCAAAAGTGACGGTTAATTCCACGGGAACGGGCAGATTGCCGACTTTATCAATCAGAATAAAGTTTTGACCATTATTTTTTACCACATCGCGAATGCGTAAATCAGGATAACCGAATTCATAGAACCACGGTTTCCAGAACCAGGAAAGGTCTTCTCCGGCCACATCGTTAAAGGTAAAGAAAAAATCGTAGGGGATGGGGTGCCTGCCGTTCCAGCGGCGGATGTATTCCTGCAGCGCTTTGGTGAACAGCTCTTTGCCCAATAGTCCCTGCAGCAGATAATACGCTGTGCCCGGCCGGTTGTAAGCGGCATTGCGATACGATGGCCGGAAACTGTTGGAACCGTAAATGATGGTCGGCGCAATCATTGGGATATCCAGTTCGCTGCCGGCGACCTGCACATAACGTTTAACGTTGCGGGCAATGGGATCGTATTTAGGCGCCAGACGGTTCTGGATTTCAAACGGCAGCATGGTCGCCCAGCCTTCATCCATCCAGGCATATTTACGTTCGTTGGTTCCCATATAAAAAGGAAAATAGGTGTGGCAGATTTCATGGGAAGTAACGTGTACCGTGGAAGCCCAGCGTTTAGATGAACCGTCATTGACCATCATGGGATATTCCATGCCTCCGCGTCCGTTAAATACGGTTAACGAAGGGTAGGGAAAGGGCACGCCGGGCAGCTCTTGGGAATAAAAGGCGATGCTTTCCCGGGCAATGCTGTCCACGGAAGTAAAATCTTCCGATTTCTTTTTGTAAGCGGCGCTGATCAAAACGCGGCGGCCTTTTTCCACATTCAGGCTGGTCATATCCCACAAATAATGATCGGAGGCGGCAAAGGCAAAATCGGGCACATGATGCGCTTTAAAGTGCCAGCTGTGCGTTTGTCCCGCTTTTAAAAAATCACCGCGTTGTAAATCTTCCTGACGAATTATATGAATAACACTATCGCTGGCAAAAGCCGAGCGATAGCGTAAATACATTTCCTTACCAAACAATTCGTGGCTGTTTTGCAGCCGGCCGGTGGCCCAAACCACAAAATGTTGCGGTACGGTAATGCGCACGTCAAAATCGCTGAAATCATTGTAAAATTCCTGCAGGCCGGTGTAGTTGTACATATCCCAGCCGTCGATGTCGTCGTAAACCGCAATTTGCGGGTACCAGTAGCCGATGAAAAAGGAAGTGGAATCGTAAGTGCCGTGACGCAAATTGGATATGTGCGTCACGTTGTACTGCCAGTCGATTTCCAATGAAATTTTTCCGGCGGGCGGCAGCGGTTCCGGCAAAAGAACGATTAAATTGGTGCCCTGACGCTGAACGTCTGTATTGCCGGCGCTTATATCAATGGTCTGTTCGTTTATTTTAAACAGGGATATGTGCGTGCCGTGATTGATGTCGGCCGAATCCACGGGCCAGTCGCGCTGATTGCCCAGCCGGCGAATATCCTGATATAAACGGATGACCACTTCACTCAGTGTGTCGGGACTATTGTTGGTATAGAGAATGCTCTCATGTCCGACAATTAATCTCGTGGCCGGTTCAAGCTGAACATCAATATCGTATTTAGCCTGATTTATCCAGTAGTTTGAACCCGGTTTGCCGTCCAAAGAACGTGTTCCGTTCTGGTATGCTTTTTCCATATTCAAAGGAATAAATATTTTATCCGACTGGGCCCACAGAAGGGCGCCAAACAATAAAAGGACAAAAAAGGATTTCATGGCTACCTCGTGTATTTTTATTAAAAGATATAAAATAAGGTAATTTCTGATATTTGGCAAAAATGAGATGATGACAAGGCGTATTGTTTATGCCCGGAATATTTTTTTTAAGAAAGAGTTTTATATTTAGTAACCTTTTGATGGTTATATCATCAAACATAACAATTGTCAGAAAGTCTGAATAAAAAGTTTTTAAAAAATAATTATTGGAGGTGTTTGTGACCACGCATTTAACAAAACAAGACTTTTTAGAGAAGGTCTTTAATTATGAACAAAATCAGGATTGGAAATATGAAGGTGATAAACCTTGTATCATCGATTTTTACGCCGACTGGTGCCAGCCCTGTAAAATAGTTGCGCCCATTCTGGAAGAATTATCCGAAGAGTATGCCGATAAGATGTACGTGTACAAAGTGGATACGGAAGTTGAGCAGGAATTAGCGGCTATTTTTGGTATCCGCAGCATCCCGTCCATGCTTTTTGTGCCGATGACGGACAAACCGCAGATGGCTGTCGGCGCTCTGCCTAAAGATACCATCAAACAGGCCATGACCGAAGTTTTAGGCGTTGAAGCTGCCTAAGCTATTTTGTTCTTAAAATTTAAAAAGGCTCCGTGTTATTTTAGCATGGAGCCTTTTGTTTTTTACAACCCTAACTGCGGGTCTATTTTTAACTTGGTAACCGACAGCACTTCGGCCGTTTGCACGCGCACTAATTTCAGGAACAGCTCATATTGTTCCTCATCAAAAAATAAATTTCCGATAATCAGCATGTCCGCGCCTAAAAAGACGCCCACCTTTGCGGCTTTTTCCGGCTCTACAAATCCGCCTAACTTTAAGCCCAGCTCCCGGGCGATAAACTGAAAATCTTTGCGTTCAATCAGCTTAAAGGTTGAATCTTTACTTAAGGACAGCGTTAATTGCTCCGTAAAGTATTCGGCATTGTTGGCCAGGCTGGGATATCTGGCGACGATAGGCATAACACTGACTTTAGTGCCCTTTTTTATATTCAGCGAAGAATAATCCTGCAGCTCCCTGGCGGCCATAGTAAACAATTTTTTAAGCGTCTCTTCTTTTTTCTCTGTATCGATTTTCTTCGCCCGGAAAAAATTTTGCGGTAATTGCGGCATTACCGGACTGAGCCAGGACAATTCTTCCTTGGCAAAACGGATGATAATGGTCTCCAGTTTATCAGTTTGGAAATTGGCGCCGGTATGATGGCTTACGCTGCCCACGTGACCGCCTTCGCTTTCGCCCTTTTCGCCGTAAGTTAAAAAGATATACTTACCGTATGTGTACTGGGCGATCTGCCGTAGCACATATTCGCCGTTGATATCCAGCCCGCCGGTGCCCACGGAAAATATTTTTACGGCCAGGTCCTTGGCGTCTTTGGCCGCGTTAACGTATGTGTACTCCTGACCGTAATCCAGATGCGCGCCGGCGTCGGTGATGACAAAAGCCAGTCGCAAGCCCTGCGGATTCCAATCCATTTTTTGCATGGCCGCCTGCAAAGCGGCCTGCATATCTTCCGGCGTATCGCCGCCTCCGCCGGCGCTAACCCGTTGCAGCTCCGTACGGAAGGCCGGCAGATCGGAAGTAAAGGGAATGACTTTAGTATCGTAGTCGTCTTCGCGGTCACGGTACAACACCATACCATAGCGAATGGCCGGTTGAATATTCAGCGCGGCCAGATTGGCGTTGATGATTTCGATGGTATTTTTTAACCGTTCGATTTCTTCGCCCATGCTGCCGGTGGCGTCTAAAATGAACAGTAAATCCAGCGGAATATGTGCGGCCAATTGCCGCTTTAGATTGAGCTTAACCACATGCTTGCGTTTGCCGCTACGATTAATAGTAATCTTTTTACTTATTTGCTCATATTCGATCGCAACGGTCAGGCGGTCGCCCCGCATACCGATGGCCTGCGGAAAGATAAAAAACGAACCGTCGGCATAAGTGCGCCCGTTTTCCAGCAGATTTTTTTCTTCGTAGACACGGATTTTTGCGTTGGGCAGGGTGTGCGATTCCTTATCCAGGACAATCAATTGGATGCGTTCATCCACAGGCAGGCTGTAGTGTTTTACTTCTGGTCCGTATTTTTTTAAAAAATGAATGAAATAATTAAACTGCTGATTGTCATCGGCGTAGCCCGCTTTTAGCCCGGATTGCGAGGGGGCAGGCATACCGGACGCTTTGGGGGCATATTTCATCTTATGACTTTCTTTGCCCGCGGCTTCTTCCAAAGGCGGCGGCGCCAAAACGCCAGAGCCGGAGGTTTTTTCCTTCTTCGTTGTCCGGCTTTTGCCGTGGCCTGCTTTATCGACAGCGTGGTTCATCATAAACGAGTCGCGGTGGTCTTTAGGCAGCTTGCGCAGATAAAAATTAACTTCGGTCTCTTTGCCTTCCTGCACTTCGATGGTTTCGATTTTTTGTGCGTAATTCAAAAGCAGCGCCGATAAACGATACTTTCCGGCCGCGACCTCTTTAAACTCAAAACGACCGTGCGCGTCACTGCGGGTTACCTGTTTGCTTTCGATGAGTTTTAATTCCACGCCGCTTAAAGGTTTGCGCGTTTTAGCGTCAAAGACAAAACCGGAAACGCTGCCCGATTGAGCAAACGCTGAGAGATAAATCAGAAGAACGAACATCAGGGATTTCATTTAAAATTCCTTTCTGTTTTTAAACGTTGTAATACAGTATATCAAAAATGACGCCAGCGGTCAACATTTGAGAGATTTCATTTTTCTGCAATACCTTGCTTTTTTATTCTTAATCGTTCTCTTTTCTATTGCTCCTGCTCTTTTCTCATACTCCGCAAAGATTTCCTGCTAAATTTCTTATTACTCAGGGACGGCGGCAAGAGGCGGTCCAGAAGGAAATTCCCGCAAGAAGAAAGACCTTCCGTCAGTTGCAGCGGAAGGCCTCAGTGTTTACATAAACTGTAATCGGTGTTTACACGATTAGATTTCTTTGGTGTTCTTATCCAGCCAGTCCAGCTCTTCGCCTTCCAGATAAGGGGACAACGCTTCGAAGGTACGCTCGTGGTAATTGTTAAGATAATCGATTTCCTCTTTGGTCAGCAGCGTTTTATCTACCAACTTCAAATCGATGGGACACAGCGTAGCGGTTTCGAACTTGTAAAATTCAAATTCATCGCTGGATTTGCGATCGTCTCGTACCACGTTAATAAGCGTTTCGATACGCATGCCGTATTCGCCGGTCTTGTAAAAGCCGGGTTCGTTGGAGCAGATCATATTCAGTTCCAGCGGTACGCCAATGCCGCGGTAGTACGAAATGCCCTGCGGCCCCTCATGGACACTCAAAAAGGCGCCTACGCCATGACCCGTACCATGGCCGTAATTGAGCCCGATATTCCACAGCGGCTTACGGGCGATGGTATCCAACTGGATGCCCTGCGTACCGCGCGGAAAGGAAGCTATGGCCAAATCGATATGCCCTTTGAGAACGCGCGTAAAGCGGTCTTTTTGTTCGGCGGTCGGTTCCCCTAAAGCGATGGTGCGCGTTATATCGGTGGTGCCGTCCAGATACTGGCCGCCGGAGTCGATTAAATAGATACCCGGCGCCTTTAATTCCACATCGGTTTCAACTGAGGAAGTGTAGTGGACGATGGCGCCGTGTTCGTTGTAAGCCGAAATGGATTCGAAGCTAAGCCCCTGAAACAACTCCTGCTCGGCGCGCAGTTCTTCCAACTTTTGGGCGGCGCTCATTTCGGTAACGCCTCCTTCGGGCACGGATTTTTCCAGCCAGTGTAAAAACTTAACCATGGCTACGCCGTCGCGGATGTGGCAGGCGCGGTAACCGGTTAGCTCGGTTTCATTTTTAACGGCTTTGAACAAGGTAACCGGCGAATCTTTAAACAAAATTTGCGCTTTCCTTTTTTGTGCTAACTGAACAATCCAGGCGTTAATACTGTCGCCGTCCAGCCAGACGCGTGTTTTTTTGCTCACCGCTTTGAGCAGCCGCTTTTTAAAGGCGTCGTATTCATAAAATTTGGCTGTGCCTTTCAGCGCCTTTTTAACTTTTCGACCGACCTTTTTAAGACTGGTGAAAATTTCGGCTTTATCCGGCGTAATGATGGCATAGGCGATGGCCACGGGATTGTAATCCACATCCTTACTGCGGATGTTGAATGTCCAGGCGATGGCGTCCAGCATGGTAAGTACGTGTACTTGCGCGCCTTCGGCCGCCATTTTTTGGCGGATGCGCTGCAGTTTGCTCTCGGCGGATTCACCGGCGTATTTTTCATCCCAAATCATGATGGGCTCTTCGGGCAGACCGGGCTGGTCGTTCCATAGTGCGTCTACCAGATTTTCTTCCACATATTTTAATTGGATGTCTTTGAGCGCCAGTTCCTTTTGCATACTAACAGCGTCATTGTGAGAATGCAGGCTGGGATCGATACCCACAGCCTCACCAGCTTTTAATTCGCTTTTCAGAAAATCATTCACGGAAACGGTCACCGGCTTACCTATCTTAAAAAGATCAATACCACTTCCGGCCAATTGTGCTTCGGCCTGTAAAAAATAGCGGGAATCGGTCCACAAACCGGCTTTGTCCTTGGTGATTACCACGTCGCCGGCCGAACCGTCAAATCCGCTAATCCAGGCGCGCCGCTGCCATAAAGCCGGCACGTACTCGCTCTGGTGGGCGTCGGTGCTGGGAATTATATAGGCGTCGATTTTATGTTTTTTCATTAAACTGCGTAATTGCTCAATTCTTTTCTTAATCATGGTGGGTCTCCTTTTAGATATGATTCACCGCTCTAAAGGCAATTTACAGAATTTCATTGTACTTTGCATTGAAATTGTGATTTTTTTGTTTTTCACAGAAATGGATAATAGGATATTTTTGTTTAATCATAAAAGGAGCATTTTCTTTTAGAAAGATAATATTTCTGTTGACTTAAAAGCAAAAACAAACTAATATTGCACACCATGCTATTCTGCTAACTTAGATAGCGCCAAAAGTTTAATGAAAAAATGAAAATGTAACAATATGAAATGCCCCTTAGCTCTTGACTGGCCTGACCGTGTTCCGTCTCGGGAGCTCCGATCAATTCATCCGGGAAGGGGACAAGCTTATGACGGCAAATAATTATCAGATAAAAAACAAGTTACTTGGCATTTCCGCCAGAAATTTTTAACACTACCCTAACTTAAAAGGAGGTTGTTCTCATGAAAAAAGCTTTAGTGTTTTTAATCACTGCCTTTATGGCTTTATCGTTGTTGAGCTGCAGCGGACAAAAGAAAGAAGAAGCCAAAGCCCCTCAGGTTCAGCAAAAGGCCACAGAAGCTGTTCAGGATACGACGGCAAAAGCGGATACCACACAAGCGGCTCCGGCCCCTGAAACTCCGCAAAAAGCTCCTGAAAAATAATAGCAGCGTTGGATGTAGTAGTTAAATGGATTTAAATAATTAAAGCCCCGTTTTCGGGGCTTTTTTTTGTTTACACACAAAAATAACAGTATAATTTTCCTCTTTTGGAGGCCGCGCCGACAGGCGGAGGATACCCACCTCGCTACGCAGATATTCGCCGCAACGGAGATTAGCGAAGCGCGCCTTGGCAAAATTATACGCCTCTCTAATGGAGGGCCAGAGGTTACCGGCTTATATTATCTTACCTATTGAGCGGCCGGCGGGCCTGCTTTAACGACCTCGTCATCTACAAAGTCCTCATATTGTTTGAACACGTCACGGAATTTGCCTGCTAATTCCCGGGCTTTGGCGTCATAAGCCTTACCGCTCTTCCAGGTGTTGCGCGGATTCAGGATTTCTGCGGGGACATCCGGACAGGATTGCGGGACGTTAAGACCGAATACGGGATCGGTTGAATATATGACCTTGTTTAATTTTCCTTGCAGCGCGGCATTAAGCAGCGCTCGCGTGTATTTAATGGAAATACGGCTGCCCTCGCCATAAGCGCCGCCCGTCCAGCCGGTGTTCACCAGCCAGCAGGTTACCTGATGCTTTTCAATTTTGTCGCCTAACAGTTTAGCGTACACGCTGGGATGCTGCGGCATAAAAGGCGCGCCGAAGCAGGTGCTAAAGGTGGCCTGCGGTTCCGTGATGCCGCGCTCCGTACCGGCTACTTTGGCCGTATAACCTAGCAGAAACTGGTACATAGCCTGTTCCTTGGTTAGTTTGGAGATTGGCGGCAGTACGCCAAAAGCATCAGCTGTCAGGAAGATGATATTGGTCGGATGGCCGGCCTTGCTGCCTTCAACAATGTTATCCAAATGTGTAATGGGATAGGAAGCGCGCGTGTTCTCGGTAAAGGTATCGTCATTTAAGTCTGGTCTCCGGGTGTAGGCGTCGATGGCCACATTTTCCAGCACGGTACCGAATTTGCGCGTCGTGGCAAAGATGGCCGGTTCGGCCTCTTCAGAAAGGCGGATAACTTTAGCGTAACAACCTCCTTCAAAATTAAATACGCCGCTGTCGCTCCAGCCGTGCTCGTCATCGCCGATTAATGCCCGTTCGGGATCGGCCGAAAGGGTGGTTTTACCTGTGCCCGAAAGTCCGAAGAAAACCGCTACGTCGCTCTTTTTGCCCACGTTGGCGCTGCAGTGCATGGGCAGCACTTCCTTTTGCGGCAGTAAGTAATTCATTAAAGTAAAGGCCGATTTTTTAATTTCACCGGCATAGCTGGTCCCGCCGATGAGAATCAGCTTTTTGCCTAAATGCACTAAAATAAAGGCTTCGGAATTCGTCCCGTCTAATTCGGGTACGGCGTGGAACTTGGGCAAATCAATGATGGTGTATTCGGGAACAAAACTCATCAGTTCATCTTTGTCTTCAATACGGATGAACATATTGCGTACAAACATGGAGTGCCAGGCATATTCGGTGATGATGCGCACCGGAATACGATAAGTATCATCGGCGCCCACATACGTATCCTGAATGTAAATGTCGTTACCCTGCAAATAAGCCTGCACGCGCCGCCACATCAAATCAAATTTAACATCGTCAAAGGGCCGGTTGACTTCGCCCCACCAAATGCGCTCGTCGGAAGAGGATTCCTTTACAATAAACTTATCGTTAGGCGAACGGCCGGTAAAGGAGCCGGTGCGCACTACGATAGGGCCCAGGTGCGCTAACAATCCCTCGCGGCGGCGAATGATGTGTTCATACAATGCCGCCGAGGTTAAATTCCAGTAGGCATTATTGAGATTTTTGATTTTCAGATATTCCAGGCCAAAACGGCCCTGTACTTCGTGATGTGAACTCATGTTGCCTCCCCAGTATCTTGAAATTATTGAATGCTTTCGAAATAAAATGAATTATGCCTTACAACCACAGACAAGCTAATATTATTTCGATGTATTTTCAAAAAAATTAAGCGACCATGTTGACGGGCGTGTGTAAATAACGTCCAGTCTAATTTGCGTTCAACTAATTTTTTTTGCTTTCCCTCATAATTTTAACTCTATGAAGAACGGATTAAAACAAGAGTAAGATAGGGGAGGACTGACTACCGTTTAGAGTAGAGCCGCAAAAATCATAGTCGGCCTTTTTATCAGGAAAATAAGAAAGGGGCGTTAATCTATATTAGCGCGGGAATAACTATTTTTATCAGTCCGTAATTGAAGTGTCGTAAAGAATAAGAGCATAAACTTTGATTATAATAATTTTTTTTTTACCTTAGGCTAAACTAAAAGTAAAAACGATAAAGTCCACAAAAGAAGAATGAAAAACAGAGTAAATAAGCTGCTCATAGCGGGGGCGATCCTTGTGATTGTCTTTTCCTGCCGGTCGAAGCCTCCGCCCGCTTACCACATCGTCGAATTGCCCTATCCGGACAGCCTGCATGTGATTCTAAGAAAGGATTGGGGCTGGCAGCCGCTGCCCAAGGACACAATCGAGCAAACCATTAAAAAAATTACCATTCATCACGGCGGCGTTTTCTTTTCGCCTGATAGCAATGCAGAGGATTATATTCGCCACCTGCAATGGTGGAGCCGGGCAAAGAAACAATGGATTGATATCCCTTATCACTTTATGATCGATTTTCAGGGTAAAATTTACGAAACACGCCCCATTAATTATCCGGGCGATACCAATACGACTTACAATCCTTACGGACATGCGCTGATTTGCCTGATTGGGAATTTTGAGGAGCAAAAGGTTACACCGGCGCAATTAACTTCGTTGGTGCGTTTAAGCGCCTTTTTAGCGGATTATTTCCATGTACCGCCGGGCGAAATCCGCGGACATAAAGATTATGCCGAAACCCTTTGTCCCGGCGCCGATTTGTATCGGTATTTAAAAAGCGGATACATTCGTAAGCGGGTAGAAAATCTGATAAATAAAAAAGGGAACTAACTATAAAAGTTCCTCTTGTCAAGGAATCACCAATATATTTTATTCATTTAATTTGGTATTGATTAAAAACCATGTCGTTAAAAGATAATCATTTCCGAAATCATTTGATAGCGGTAGCCCTTTCCCTGCTCTTTTTGCTGCTGCTGGGTATAATTGGCTACACCCGGCTTGAAGGCTGGAATTGGCTCGACGCTCTTTATATGACGTTTATTTCGTTTTCCACCGTCGGCTACCGTGAGCTGGCGCCGCTTAGCCTGTGGGGACGGATTTTCACCATGGGAATCATTTTGGTAGGTATGGTAGTGATTGCCATGCTCTCGGCCACGGTAACCAGTTGGTTCGTCCGCAATGAATTGTTGTCCAGGAGGAGAATGCTGAAAATGAAGAAAGAGATTCAAAAGATGAAAAACCATATTATCTTATGCGGCGCCGGCGATACCGGCAAAACCATCATTGAAGAGTTCTTGCGCGCCCAAAAGGCGTTTGTGGTTATCGAAGAAAAAGAGGAAACCATACAGGAGTTACAGACGCGGTTCCCGGGACTGTATATTATTCCCGGCGACGCCACCAAAGACGAAGTACTGTTAGAAGCGAATATTAAGGATGCCCATGCAATCATTACGGCCCTTTCTTTAGATGCGGATAATTTGTTTGTAGTGGTTTCCTCGCGAACGCTGAACCCGAACATTTTGATTATTTCCCGCGCTGTAAATGCCGGCACAGAGAGTAAATTGTACAATGCCGGCGCCAATTATGTAATTTCTCCGAATATTGTTGAGGGAATGCGCATGGCCTCCGTTATTTTACGGCCTACCGTAGTTAGTTTTTTAGAAGTAATGATCGGCGGCGAAGGCCTGGCCCTGCGCATGGAAGAAATCGACATTCCCAAAGATTCTCCCTTTGTTAAAAAATCTCTCAAAGAAGTGCAAATTCCCCAGCGTACCGGATTAATTGTGCTGGCTGTAAAACGCGGAAGCGATTCCCAATGGCAATTTAATCCCAGCTCAAACTATATTTTATCGGAAAATGATCGCATAATTATTTTAGGGGAGCCGGAAAAAATTGATAAATTGCAGGAAATTTTGCATAGCGGTGTGCTTTCATAAAGGCAGATGAGCATGGCAAAGAAACAAACTCTTTTATCTATCATCATCTTCATTGTGTTGTCTAACGCTTTATGGGCGCAAGCGCTGGTTTTTCATCATCTGAGATTTAGGGATGGCTTGCCCTCCAATACGGTAAATTGTGTTTATCAGGATCAAACAGGCTTTATGTGGTTTGGAACGGATAAAGGATTATGCCGATACGACGGCTATAGTTTTATTAATTATTATCCTGACGATTATCAAGAAATTTTTAATGTACTAACCATATATCAGTCCAAAGATGATACCCGATATTTGTGGATCGGAACGGATGATTCTGTTTATCGCTATGATATTATTAAGGATACCTTTCTCAAAATTAAAATGGAGAAAGATCTCAAACAAAAGATAAATGACATTTGCGGCGCCAAAAAGAATGACATCTGGATCGCCGCGCGAAAGGGTGTTTTTCGTATCGATTCACTAAATGCCGACAGTTCTATTTATTATTCTCTGTCCCATCGTCCCATGCAAGGTCGGCCTAACGCCACCTGCCTGTTAGCAGATTCAAAAAATAATATTTGGGCGGGCGCGGGATTGGATTTATATCGCTATGTTAAAGGTAAAGACACTTTCCGGCATGTGATTACATTAAAAAACCAAAGCCTGCGTAATAATGCATGGATTGCACAAATTAAAGAAGACCGCCAGGGCGTCTTATGGCTTGCGACCTATGGTGAAGGTTTGTTCCGTTACGATCCCTCCAGCGGCGCGCTTCATAATTACAAGGTTTCCAACAATATCCCGGTAAAAGGGCGTATTAATTTCCAACGGTCACTCCTCTTTGATACAATGGATACGCTTTGGATTGCCACTTATGGCAGCGGTCTGGCCAGGTTTAATAAAACGACACATAAATTTGATTTTTACATTAAATCCAGCGACGACCCTTACAGTATCAGCGATAACGATCTCACCAGTTTATATCAGGACAGCCAGGGGCTTATCTGGGTAGGCACACTGAATACCGGCGTGGAACGCTTCAATCGTTCCATTACCGAAATACGTAATCGTACCTTACCCGGTAAAAAGAGCGCAACCGTTTTTTGTGAAGACCATACAGGGCTGCTTTGGATTGGCACAAGCGGCAACATACTTTATCGCTATGATATTAAAAAAAATCATTTAGAACTTGTTCAAACAAATATACAAACGTCAAAATTCTATATAACCGGCATCGTAGAAGACCCCTCTCAAAAGTTCCTTTGGGTTTCTACCCTACACAAAGGTTTGCACCGTTTTGATTTAAAATCTTTGCAATTTCAGCGCGTCCGATTTTCTGCATTTCCTTCTAAGAGCAAAAGAAGTAACGGTATTTTTACATTATTCAAAGACAGCCATGGAGACATTTGGCTGGGGACATTCAGCAAGGGGATATGGCGGTTTAACAATCAAATAAAGCGCTTCCGCCGATATTTAACAAAATGGCGGGTAGGCACATCTTTTTTTGAAGATAAAGCAGGGCGCATCTGGGTAGGAGCTAAGGGCGCTCTTGCCGTATACGATATCGAACAAGGTGTATTCAGAGAATTTGTGTTACCGGAATTTGCCAAGGGCCTGGGCACCGTTTATAGTTTACTGCAAACCGCCGACAGTACTATGTGGATTGGCACCAGCAAAGGATTGTTATCGTATAAAGGAAAGCTGGGAACTTCTTTGCATTTTCAACGATATCCCGCTTTTAACGGCTATCAAATAAAAGAGATTATTGAAGATAAGAAGCATACGTTATGGTTGAGTACCGATCAGGGGATATTAAATTTCAACCCTTTGCTTAATTATATCGTAAAATACGGCCATGAGGAAGGTGTATGGGATTTAAATTTTAACTGGCACTCAGGAATTCGCACACACGACGGAACAATTTTTTTAGGGAATAATTCGGGATTTGTCATTTTCAGACCCTTGCAAAACATGGATTTACAAATATCGAATATCTTTATTACAAATTTTCAGTATATCAACACAAGTCAATTAACTTTGCCTACCACCAATCCTAAGTTGCCTGTTGTCCGTCCGGATACTATTTACTTAGACTGGGCACATTATACTTTTTTTATTGAATTTTCGATGAATGATTATTTAGTGCCCGGGCGCAACCGTTTTGCCTATCAATTAAAAGGACTGGATAATGACTGGCATGATTTGGGCAATCATCATGTTCTTAATTTTATTAACCTGCCGCCTCATACATACACATTACGGATAAAAGGCGCCAATAGCGCCGGCATATGGAACGAGAGCGGTACATCGCTCACTTTTGTCATTGCCGCGCCTTTCTGGCAAAAATGGTGGTTCCGGATCAGTGCCGCTTTATTTATTATTGCTTTAATTTGGTTAGCCTTCATCGTGCGCACTTACTCAATCCGCCGGCGGAACCGGGAACTGGAAGAATTGAATAAAAAACTTAACAAGCAAATTGTCTATCGCGAACAGGTAGAGAAAATGCTGCGTGAAAGTGAAAGAAAATACCGTACTTTGGTGGAAGGCATCGGTGAAGGAATTTTTGTGATCAATAAAGTCGGGGTGTTTTCTTTCCTGAATAAAACCGCGGCTGAGCGCATCGGCGGAAAACCGGGCGATTTTGTGGGGAAATCGCTAACACAGATATTTAGCGAGCAAGAGGCACAATTCTATCTGAAAGAAACGGCAGAAGTTATAGCCAAAAGGAAAGCTAAGCTCATTAATACAGCCATCAAACTTAACGGACAGTTGCGTCATTTTCGCATTAGTCTTCAGCCTGTAGCTAATATCAACGGAGAAGTCGATCAAGTTTTGAGTATTGCCATCGAAACGACTGAGCAGGTAACCCTGGAAGAACAATTGCGTCAGGCACAGAAAATGGAAGCTATCGGCAAACTGGCCGGAGGCGTAGCTCATGATTTCAATAATCTTCTTTCTATTATTCGCGGTTACACGTATCTCTTGCTGCAAGAACACCATATAGATGATCCGTCTTTTGAAAGTTTACAGGAAATCGAAAAAGCCAGTGAACGGGCCCAATCTTTAACCGGCCAGCTGTTGGCGTTTAGCCGAAAACAAATACTCGAACCAAAAGTAATGGATTTAAACCATTATATCAGAGAAATGGAAAAAATGCTGCACCGTTTAATTGGTGAACAAATTCAGCTGTCAACTAAATTGTCGAATGATTTACCTCCGATCTTTGCAGATTCCGGACAGATTGAACAAATATTGATGAACCTGTCGGTTAACGCCCGCGACGCCATGCCCGACGGCGGTAAGCTATATATAGAAACGGAGATGATTCGCCCGGAGCAGCATCCCTCGATTATTCCTGCCGAAAAAAATCAAACTGAATTCGTGGTTTTGAGCGTACGCGATACGGGAATTGGAATGGACGCTGATGTGCGGGATAAAATTTTTGATCCCTTCTTCACTACCAAGCCGCAGGGTAAGGGTACCGGTCTGGGCCTTTCCACGGTTTTTGGTATTGTCAAACAGACTGAGGGTTATATTTGGGTTAACAGCGCTCCGGGCAAGGGCAGCGAATTCAAAATTTACTTTCCGGCGGTGAACGAATCTCCTCAAAAAGAGGAAAAAGGCCGTGAGTCAAAACAGGATTTACGCGGTAGCGAACATATTTTATTGGTTGAGGACGAGGGCGGCTTACAGATTATGCTCGGTAAAATGCTGCGCTTATATGGTTACAAAGTAACAACCGCCGGTAGCGGAACGGAAGGAATAGAACGGTTTTCGGCCAATCCCGAGGAATATCAGATGATCATCACCGACGTCGTAATGCCGGATATAAGCGGGATTGAAATGGTTGCGCGTTTAAATGACCAGTTCGGCGATATCCCCGTGTTGTATATGTCCGGTTACACAGATGATGAAGTTATCCGCCACGGTATTGTTGAACGGGGCATACGCTTTATTCAAAAACCTTTCACACCCAACAAGATTACTCAAAAAATTCGCCAAATCTTAGATGGAAAAAATTAGCAGCTTAGACGCCGCTCATTTAAACGACGTTCAATCACATTACTTTAGCAAAAGCATTTTACGTACGGCGCGCTGTTTTCCGGAATGCAACTGATAGTAATAGATGCCGGTGGCAGCGGAAGCGCCCCAATTATTTTTACCGTTCCAAACAACACTGTGTACTTTGCCGGAGCTTAAATTCGTGTTATTAATCAATGTGCGCACCAGCCGGCCGCGGTTATCAAATATTTTCAACGAAACCGGGCCGTTCCGGGCTAATGTAAAACGAATGGTTGTGCTCGGATTAAAAGGATTGGGATAATTGGACCATAAGGCAAACTGTGTTGCCGTGATGCGTTCGGCGCCAATACCGGTGCTTACCGGTTTGCCGATAAAAACATCGTCTATAGCCCAGCCCCAGCCATGAGCCGCAGCATCGGCATAAAGGCGGAAACGAATATAGATTTTTTGTGTGGCGCTATAAAAATCTGAAATCGAAGTATCATGTTCCACAAAGGCAAATTCATCCGGCGCAACATCGTTTTCAAAAAAGAATTTCCAATCGCTGTTGATGCGGCTGTCGTAAGGCGTTACCAGAATATCCCAGTGTTCGCCGTCGGCGCTGCCTTCAACCGTTACGTAATCCCACATTTGATCCTGAGGATAGTAGTAGCCCGTTTCTCCCGGTTCTACAATGGCCACATCCCGGTAACGCAACACCATGCTGTCGGCTACGATAATGGGCGTTTTCAGCAAAGCGATGTATTCATTTTGATCTTTGTAAGGATGTTCGGTATGCAGCGTCGGTGTGTTGAATCCATCTTCCTTAGAAATAATAAAATCACCGCTGAAATCACTGCTGCCGCCGTTAAATGAGATTGTAACACTGTCTACGGCCTCATATATGGTTTGGCTTTTTGCTTCCGAATTGTATACCAGCGTATCTTTATAGCCCACGATGCGCACTTCCAAAAAATCCGGCGGTTCTACCGGCATAGTTACAAAAGTATCCTGGTAAGCGGCGACATTAACCAGCGTTTTAGCAACGTGATCGTTTATGTTAACATGGATCGAATCGTAAACACCCTGCGGATTAAAATAAATTTTCATCATATTGGTGTTGGGATTCGGCGGGAACAAATCCGCCAACAACGGTTCTTTTGTGGGATAATTCTGCGTGTGTAAACGGTCGTTATGTACCGACCAGATACCGCGGCCGTGGGTTGCGGCAACAATTTCCTGGCCGACAATTTTTAACCGGGCGATGGAAACCGCCGGTAAATTTTGATTGGCATATTGCCAGGATTGTCCGTCGTCTGTAGAAATAAACAGGCCGATATCGGTGCCCAGCCAAATTTCCGAAGAATCGTAGGGCATAATCAATCCGCAATTTACCGGCACATCCGGCAAATCCGCCGTAAGATCCTGCCAGCTCTGTCCTAAATCGTGCGTACGGAATACTTTTCCGTATCCGTAAACTCCAAAAAGAACAAGTGCCGTGGCGCTATCCAAAGGAGATGTTGCAAAGCCGGTAACATAACCGCTAAGCGGCGCCGTATCGGGCATGGGCACTACGGAAAAAGTGTAGCCGCTATCCTGTGAAACATTAATGTAGTTTGACGTCGTGGCCGCCCAGACAATTTGAGAAGATTTCTCGGAAACGGCGATTTTACGATAATAGCCTCCGCCAAAAGTCACATCAACTGTGTTCCATGATTCCGCGCCGTCCCGGGTATAATAAAGATAATCGCCGTCACCGCAGGTAAACAGCTTTTGTGAATTATGCGGGTCCATAGCCAATGGCGTATGGAACAGACTGCTTTGCGGTAAGCCGTTGTTCATTTCGCGAAAATATTCACCGCCGCTTACAGATTTAAATATGCGTGTATAATATAGCGTACCATATACGATATCCGGATTGCTTTTATCCCAGGCGCAATCGAAGCCGTCGCCGCCAATGACGTCTTCCCAGGAAGAGGACGCTTTTGGATTATCCATAGAAAGATTGGTGCCATTATCCTGCGTACCGCCAATAAATTGGTTCCAATAAGGATGGCGATCCGCGTCGTAAAATTGCGTTACGTTATATCCGGAAATACGCGGCGTCCACGAAACGCCTTCATCCTCGGAATAAAATACGCCGCCGTCATTAGTTGCTATCACGGCAAAAGTGCTGTCCGGGCGGGGTAACGTAACTATGCAGTGTTGATCCGCATGCACATACGGAAATCCGTATCCGCCGTACCACTGGCTGATTTCCGTGGCGGTAAAGGCGTCATTGTGCGTATCCACGGTATACAAATCGATGCCGCCCACATACACCAATTCGGGATCAAAAGGGCTAACCGTCAATGTATTATCATACCAACCCTGCTGGCCCAACCAGTTGATGCTGTTGCCCAGATTGATCCAATTAATGCCGCCGTCTTTTGATTTGAAAAAGCCGCGCAGGCCGGAATCATCTCCTACAACTGCCGCGTACACATAGTTGGTGTCGGCAGCGCTGACCGCCATTTCAATACGATTGGGATCGGTGAATTCTTCGCTGACCAGTTGCCAGTTCTCGCCCATATCAACCGATTTGTAAATTCCCATATTGTAAATGCAAACGAATAAGGAGTTAAAATTTTGCGGATTGGCGACAATCTGATGAGCGCTGTAGCCGCGGCTAAAAACCTTTTGCCAGTTTTCACCGCCGTCAAGCGAGCGGAAGACGCCTTTTCGGGTGGCCGCTAACAGCGTATCCGGATGCTGCGGATGGACGATCAGGCGGTTCACGTAGCGGAAATCGCTGTTACCGGCAGTAAATGCCAGCTGCTGCCATGTAGCGCCGCCGTCGGTAGTCTTAAAGATACCGTCGCCGGGAATGGCGTCGTAATTATAAAAGCCTTCGCCCGTGCCGGCATATAATACATTAGGCTGGTTGCGGCAGATATCCATCGTACAAACCGAAAGCACCGGCAGGTTGTCGGATTGGCAGTTCCAGGTTTGACCGCGATCGCTCGTATGCCAAATGCCGCCGCCTACTGCGCCAGCCCACCAAACATCCTGACTATCCGGATGCACCACGACCACGCGTGTGCGTCCGCCCACATTGCCCGGACCGCGTTCGATCCAGTTTAATGCGCCCGCACTCTTGCGTAAGCTGTTTTTAACAAGCGCCTGCCGCTGTGCGGCAAAGCGCCAATTACCTTTATAAGGGAAGGGTTTGCCGATCTCCGAACGCATAGCCATCATTTCACGCATGGCCTCGGCGGGATGATCAAAACGCGCGTGCTTCCGTTCCTCTTCTTCCCCCTGAATTTTCTGCAATAACACGGCGTTTTTACTTTGTTTTAGCAACGTGGGTTGCTGAAGATAATTGTTGATTTGCCAACCGGCAAAGGCCAGCATAGCCACAACAAGAATGCCGAATCGTAATATTTGTCTGTTCATTATATCCTTTCGGAGGATTAATAGGTCAAATGTAATTTTTTCATCTTAATAAATGTCGGATGTCTTTAAAAAATCTGTAATAAATTCTTTATCTTATACTTAGTTTTAATTTTATTTACCCCTTTGTCGACGCGCCCCTTCTTCCGATTTACAAACTGTCTGGGGGTAACAGATCTAAATTAATAGCGGAAGGGTAGCGGGCGCTGTGATAAATGTGCTGAACGGCCTTTTGAAAATCGCGATCCTCCGCCTGGTAAATATATAAAAATTTTTGCGGATTGCGATCAAATAAGGGGAACCAACTACTTTGGATTTGTACCATTATGCGGTGGCTGCGTTCAAATGTATGAAAAACATCCTGCAAACGAATTTCGATGGGTGTGATTTCATTTGGTTTTAAGGGGATGGGGTGCGCATAGCTTTTTCGGAATTTACTACGCATAATTTCGGCGCGTACCAGGCGCTGATAACCGCCCATGCGCACACCGCAAGGATTGGGCTGGTAGTCCGCGGCGCTGTCCGGATAGACATCGATGATCTTTATGATCCAATCGGCATCGCTGCCGCTACTGGATATGTATAGTTTGGCCTTTATTTCTCCGGCAATTGTAACGGGATGACTTAATGCGCCGGTTTTGTACTCTAACACATCAGGACGGCGGGCGGCAAAACGCTGATCGCTGACCATGTAGCGCCGATCCCAGCGTGTGGTGATTTTGTCAATAAAAGGTACCGGCTTATCAGGATCGCTGATAAATTCGTCGTACAGCGCTTCTGAGGTGATGGGGGGCTCGCTTGAAAGCTGTTGCTGAGCATCCAGATAAAAAGTCGCTGGCGCCACGCCCGCGGGAGGCCATTGTCTAAAGGTATGCCATTGATTGTTGCCGCCGTCAAAACAGACAACGCCGTCGGTCTGGAAAGACTTACGCTGCTTCAGATAATATTCAAAAAATGGAAACTCTATGCTGTCTCGGAAGAACACGCTGGTTTTTCTGCCAAAACGGATATCGCCCAATTTATCGCCGTCGCTGCGCGCCCAGCCGCCATGATACCACGGCCCCATAACCAAAAAATTTTTCGATGTCGAATCTTCTTTTTCAATTTGTTTATAGATATGCAGCGTACCGTAAAGGTCTTCCGCATCATACCAGCCGCCGACTACTAAAACCGCCGGTTTGATGTTGTGAAGATGTGGCAGAATATTACGTTTTTGCCAAAAAGCATCATAGGTGGAATGGCTCATTAAAGAATCCCAAAATGCTATTTTATGATGAAAATAGCGTTCATTAGCCTGTTTGAGCGCTCCCATCTTTAAAAAGAAATCGTAGCCGTCCGGTGTTTTATGCTCGAAACGCTTAGGCCACTTGGTTGTGGGATGCGGGCGGGGTAACCCGAAAACCGAATAAAAATTAAAAGCCAAATTCAAGCTGAATGCGCCGTTATGATGCATATCGTCGCCGATAAACCAGTCGGCAATGGGCGCCTGCGGCGAAGCGGCTTTCAAAGACGGATGGGCGTCAATCAGCCCCATAGCGGTGTAAAAACCGGGATAAGATATGCCCCACATGCCAACGCGTCCGTTATTGTGAGGAATATTGTGGATAAGCCATTCAATGGTATCGTATGTATCCGTGGCTTCGTCAATTTGCCGGGCATTTGTTTTATGGGGAATATAGGGGCGCATGTTCACATAACGGCCTTCGGACATGAACTTGCCGCGCACATCCTGATAGACAAATATGTAGCCGGATTCAGCCATCTTTTGCGATGGGCCTAATTGGCTGCGATATTTTTCTTTGCCGTAGGGGGCAACGCTGTAAGGTGTTCGCTGCAAAAGAATGGGATAAGTTTGAGTTGTATCCTTAGGCGTATAAACGGCGGTAAAAAGACGCACTCCGTCGCGCATGGGAATGCGGTACTCTTCTTTATTGTAATACTCTTTACTGGGAAAAGATTGCTGGCAAAACAGCGTCTGAGTAAAAAGACCGAGAATGAATAATCTTTTAAGAACCCCCTCGAAATTCATAAAATTTTTTCCCTTGTTGTCAAATAATTCACTAAAAATACGATTATGCGTTAACTTTCGCAAAAATTATCCGATTTTAATAATGGCAGGGAAAAGATAAATTCGAAAAAACGTATTGAAATGACCTCTTATGATCAAAAAAGTTAAAGTAGACGATCTGCGTCCCGGGGTATTTATCCACGATTTTAATCGCGGCTGGTTTAAACATCCGTTTATTTCGAATAAGATTCGCATCAAAAATTATTGGATGATCGAAAAGATAAAGGAATACGGTATCACGGAAGTGTATATCGATACGAACCGTGGATTGGATATACAGGAACACTTTTCACTAGAAGATTGGAAAAAGTTTATCTCTGATTCGGAACCGGTATTTATTGATCAGGGAATTAAACAAGAGTCTTTGAAGAATGAACTGCCGCGCGCTAAAGAAATTCATAATGAAGCGCGCCGTATAATGGTTACCCTGGCCGAGGATGTTAAATTAGGCAAGCCGCTTAAAATGGAAAAAGTTTCTCATGTAGTGGATGAGGTGTTTGATTCCATTTTACGTAATCGCGATGCGTTGATGACCTTAATGGCCTTTAAAAATAAAGATGATTACACTTATATGCATTCCGTAAACGTGGCCATATTGATGACCCTGTTAGCGCAATCCGACAAGCTCCCTGAGGAACGCGTTAAAGATCTGGCTACCGGCGGGTTGCTGCACGATATCGGCAAAAGCGGGATTCCTTTCGCTATCATTAATAAACCGGGCCCCCTTAGCGACGACGAGCGTTCATTGATGGAACAACACCCGCGCCTGGGCTTGGAAATCGCCAAGCATGTGGAACAATTATCCGAAGAAATACTCAATATAATATATCAACATCACGAACGACTTAATGGGACGGGATATCCGCAGGGCCTCTCTGAAGGACAGATTAGCTGGGGCGCACGGGCTGCCGCCATTTGTGATATTTACGACGCCGTAACTTCCGACCGCAGCTATGCCAGCGCCATGCTGCCGACCGATGCCTTAAAATATATATTCTCGAAAGGGGAGCAGGGTGAATTGGATTTTGAAGTTGTGCAGAAATTTATCCACGCGGTAGGAATTTATCCGGTTGGCAGTTTAGTCCGCTTAAACAGCGGATTTATTGCCAAAATCGTTGAGTCTTCCAAATCCAATCCGCTGCAGCCGGTCGTCTGTATGTTTTATGATACAAATAAAAAGCGGTCCATACCTCCGCGCAACCTCGACTTGTCGCAAGGCATTGGCGAATTGCATAAAATAGCCAGCGCCGAGCCGATAAACAAATGGCGGGAAAAATTACAAGAGGTCTTCGCTCCCGAAAAGGCAATTATCTAAATGAGCGGTGCTACGAAACAGAACTAACCAAAGATATTTTAGGTTACTCTAAAAACTGACTACGGTCATTTCCCTGAAGGGGGCTCTAATTGTCGGGACGAGTGCAGCGAGAAATCTTATAACAAAAGAAAAAAACAATCGATCTCTGAGTTCACTCTAAAAAGGTCTCTCACTGTCATTTTCCCACCACGAAGTAGTTCCTTTCCCGTAGGGATCACTCCGTGGCGGAAAACGGGACGGCCTTTGCCGCCACGGAGCAAGGCGACGAGAAATCTATTGTATTTATTGAGGCTATAAGATTTCTCACTGCGTTCGAAATGACAAAAACCGGTTTTTAGAGCAAACTCATCTTTTCCAAAGATCCCTTCCGAAGGAATGTCTTCGGCAAACGGACTCTTTGACAGGTAAATTGTCCGAAAATTAAAAACATCACTTAAACAATCATCTTTGCCGGATAGCTTTACGAATGATTTGCGCCAAAGCCTCTGCGCGAAAGGGCTTTTGAATAAACAAGATGTCCTGATCTATTTTACCCTCACTGCCTAACATATCATCCGTGTAACCGGACATAAAAATCGTTTTAATATCGGGACGTAGTTCCTTAAGCTTTTGCGCCAGTTCTTTGCCGTTCATGCGCGGCATTACCACATCCGTGATCAGCACATGGATGGTTTTTTGTGTTTTACTGGCAACAGCCAGCGCATCTATTCCATCAGCGGCTTCTATGATATGATATCCCAATCTTTTTAATGTCTCGCCTAAAACCTCTCTTACTTCATGGCGGTCTTCTACTAACAAAAGCGTTTCGTCGCCTCCCAAAGACTGCTTCCCGGCCGGTAATTCACCTATTAAAACAGATTCATCCCGTGACAAGGGGAAATATATAAAAAAGGTGGTGCCGGCTCCTAATTGGCTGTTTACCATAATATAACCGCCGTTCTGTTTAACAATGCCATAAACAGTGGCCAGCCCCAATCCGGTTCCTTTCCCTTTTTCTTTAGTCGTAAAAAAGGGATCGAAGATACAGCTTAATGTTTCGCTGTCCATCCCAGAGCCTGTATCGCTAACAGAGAGTAAGATGTATTCACCGTAGGGAATGTCCGGGCCAATGCCGCTGAAGTCATCTTCAATAGTTACATTTTGTGTTTGGATAGTCAGCGTTCCACCATTTAACATGGCGTCACGGGCATTAATAGTCAAATTTAGCAATACCTGTTCCAACTGGCCGGGGTCTGCCTTGATGATGGCGGGTTTGGCTTCCAGCAGCGTTTCCAGCCGAATGTGTTCTCCGATTAAGCGCCCTAACATAGTGCGCGTTTCATTAATCTGATTATTAATATTAATTGCTTTGGGCTGAATAACCTGCTTACGGCTAAAGGACAGCAACTGGCCGGTCAGGGCTTCTGCACGGTCAACAGTTTTGCTGATTTCCATAATTTTTTTGTAAACAGGATGCGTAGGCTCTAAAAGGGCTAATGTGAGGTCGCTGTAACCGCGAATAACGGTGAGTAGATTATTGAAATCATGGGCAACTCCCCCGGCCAGATGTCCCACAGCTTCCATCTTTTGTGCTTGTACCAATTGTTCTTCTAAAGATTTTTGATGCGTCACATCGGCAATAAATCCTTCGACGGCCTGCAAGCGACCTTTATTGTCAAAAATGCCCACACTTTTTTCCCAGACCCATTTCACGGTTTTGAGTTTTGTAAGTATGCGGTAAGTGGCTTGAAACGGTTCATGATGCTCAGTGGCAGTCTTGATTTTCTTAAGAATAACGTCCCTTTCCTCCGGATAGATCAAAGACGCAAACGATAATACCTGGTTGTTGATTAATTCCTGCGGCGTATATCCTGTTAGTAAGATACAACCGTCGCTGGCAAATTTCAGTGTGCGCGTAGTATCGTTGTAACAGCGAAAAGCCATGCCCGGGAGATTACCAATCAAGGTATGCATGCGCCGTTCGCTTTCTTCCAGGGCGGCCTGAAATTTTAGCCGTTCAGCAATTTCATTTTCCAGCTGAGTGTTAATTTTTTGCAGTTCGGCATTACGCTTACGGAAATACCGGGTACGGATATGGTGCGCCCATAAAACGATTAACACAACCAGTAAAAAGAGTAAACTGTGGAACCACCAGGTACGCCAAAAGGGCGGCGTAATAATAATTTTTAAACGGACTCCGTGCGTATCCCAAGAGTCGTCGATATTACCGCCTTTTACTATAAACTCATAATTACCCGGCGGAACATTGGAATATTCTGCCCAGTTGCGTCCCCGAACCATATGCCAATCTTTTTCATACCCATCCAGGCGGTAAAGATAGCGCTGCTTTTTGGGAGCATAAAAGCTGGGATGGGAAAAGTAAATGGTAAAGAAGGTGTTTTTGTAATCCAGAACTATTTTACTCAACCGGCTACCCGGCCGCCGCGGCGGCTGGCCGGTGCGCTGCCGGAATAAATCCGTATAGATGCTGACATCGAAAACCTGAAAATCGTTAATCAGCGTAGGAAAAACTTTTCTGTTTTTACGAATTCTACCGGGATCAAAAGCATTAAAACCATTGATCCCCCCGATGAATATTTTCCCGTCCCATGTTTTTAAACCGGCGCCGGCGTTGAATTCGTTATCTTGTAATCCATTTTCTTTAAGGAAAATTTTGATACGGAAGCTATGGCGTTTAACGCGCATTAGGCCATGAGCGGTACCGACCCAAATATTGCCCAGCGTATCGCAGACAGTAGTATAAACCAGTTTATCCGATGGGCTGGGCTTTCTATCCTTAAAAAGATTATGGAAAGTTTCCCGAAGCGGATCAAATTTATTTAAACCGTTGATGGCGCCAACCCATATATGGTTACTGTCTCCTTTTTCCAAACTGTAAATAAAATTATTGCTGAGTGTGTTGTCTTTATTTTTCTCATGCAGATAATGCTTAAAATGGCCATTCAAATCCAGCAGACGATTTAATCCGCCGCCTAAAGTGCCCAGCCAAAGCTGACCGGAGCTGTCAATCAGCAATGAGCGCACATAAGGGCAGTTTAATGCGGTAGAGTCCTGCGGATTGTACTGGAAATGCAAAAATGTATCCTGCTGCGGCTGCCAGCGGTACAGCCCCTTGGAACTGCCGAGCCACAGATAGCCTGAGGAATCTTCAATTATGGAATAGATACTTTCGTGTCCCAGATTTTCATCGTTATTCAGAATGGTGCGTTGCCGTACACAAAGCCCTTTAGTGCGGTCTACTCTGTAAAGGCCTTTCAATTGGGCGCCAATCCAAACGCGTTGTTTGCGATCTTTGAATAGAGAAAATATTTTAAGCGATTCTTCTTCCGGCCTTAAGTTAGCAGGGTATCGCGTGAACATTTCGGTTTGGCGGTCGAATTTAAACAGACCGTCCCAGGTACCCACCCAGACTTCGTTTTTATTCTCTTCGGCAAAGGCGAACACCATATTGGCGTTGGTTTCGTTTTCTTTGTTAATCAGCGTTTTGTACCAGGTAAAGCCGTAACTATAAATCTTTGTTCGGTTCATCCCTCCGCCGTTGGTGCCAATCCATAACACACCCGAGCGATCCTCAAAAAGCGCCAGGATGGAATTGCTGTTCAGCGCGTCCTTGCGTACCGGATTGCCTGTAAAATGTAACCACTCTTTCTTTCGCGGCTGAAAGCGGCTTAGACCTTGCGTTTGGTAGCCAAACCATAAACTTCCGTTGGAATCCCGCAGGATAGCCTTCACCGTCGCTTTGGATTTTACCGCAGGATCATGTACTTTTTTATGCGTATTCTGGCTGGGACTATAGAGAAAAAGTCCATGTTCTGCCGTTCCGACCCATAGACCGCGGTTGGCCTCCGGCAAAAGTGAAAAGATCTTGGTCTTACTAAATGGATTTTGAGCGGGACGTGTTACCCAGTTTTCGCTGTCAATATTGTATCCGTATAATCCAGCCGAAGTGCCCAGCCAAATATTTTGCCTGCTATCTTTTTTGATAGTAAAAATTTTGAGATTTTCACCCTGAAGGACAAGCCGTTTCGCAAAGTTGTTTGTATTCAATTCCCAAACGCCGGCTTCTGTGCCAATCCAGATTAAGTGCTTATCTATTTGGCAAAGAGATCGCACAGGCATATATAAACGATCCTTTTGCAGCGGAACCAGCGAAAATTTGGCGCTTTGCGGATCAAAATTGTACAAACCCTGCATGGTGGCAATCCATAAGAATCCCGGATCATCCTGAATAATATCGTTAATGATAACGCCTTCCAAACCTTCGGGCGAAGTGAACGTGCGGATCTGGTAACCGTCGTAACGGTTAAGCCCGTTCTCGGTGCCGATCCACAAATAGCCGGCCTTGTCCTGAAAAATGCATTTTGCGGAATTTTGGGAAAGCCCTTTGTCAATATTAATACTTTCAAAGGGGAAATCCATTCTAAAAGCAAGCAGATGGGAACTCAGCGCTAACAGTAACAGAAAGATAAAAAGAAATTGTTTTTTGAACGGAATAGTCAAAATGGTATCCCTTTAAATTGCTGCCGGTAGTCGTCTTTGGTAACAGCAATAGATTAAACAGTTAAGCCAGTTTTTATTGAATATATTATATTTCGTCTGTTTTTAAAAATATATGAGTGAAATTTATAAGATTAAAATACATCCGGACCCCCTATAGCTTATTTCAATGTTTATGACTAAATATCAGAAATTAAGAACCGGGAGCTCTGTTAAATAGATATTTTTATGTAGAATTATTTTATTTTCAGCAAAAGTTTATTCTTTCTCTAAACCGATATTTAATGATCGGGAAGGGCTTTAAACAGCCCTTCTATCTTATTACACCCGCTCTTGCCTCTTTCTGTTAATTCAAAGTTTTATGAGTGTAAAGTTCTGTAAAATACAGGTTCTGTTGTCATTCCGATGTACGAAGCGAAGAGAAATCTATTTCACATTAACGATGAATAACTTTTTAAACAAATTTCCCCCTGATTCCAGGATTTTGTGTAATTTGTAAAAGATTACTTTCAATTTACTTTTTCTGTAATTATCTTTCCTTTAAAGTGTTTGAAAAAAAATGAACCGGGGAAGGCGGCCTTATATGCGCAGAAGAACGTTCATTAAAACAACAGCTGCCGGGACCGCCGGCTGTCTGTTATGGCCGTCGGTGAGTGTGGGACGGAATAATTTCGTTCCCGATGCGGTGATTGTTAAAAACGGCGAGCCGGCGCAGCTGCTGCAAAGCGCCATAAATGCTTTAGGCGGCATGCGGCGTTTTGTTACTGCCGGCAGCAAAGTTGTGGTAAAACCCAACATCGGCTGGGATCGTCCGCCGGAGCTGGCGGCCAACACCAATCCCCAGTTAATCGCTGAAATCGTTAAACAATGTTTTGCCGCCGGGGCTCAGGAGGTAAAGGTGTTCGACCGCACCTGTAACGAAGCGCGGCGCTGCTACCGGCATTCCGGCATCGAGCAGGCCGCCAAACAGGCCGGCGCTAAGGTGCTGCATGTGCGGGGCAATCGCTTTAAAACGATAAACATAGGCGGCACGTATATCAAAGAGTGGCCAATATATGAAGAATACCTGCAGGCCGACGTGGTCATCAATGTGCCTGTGGCAAAGCAGCACTCTCTTAGCCGCGTAACGCTGGGTCTTAAGAACCTGATGGGCGTTATGGGCGGCAACCGCGGGACGATTCATGAAAACTTTGCCGAGAAGTTAGCGGAAATCGATAGCCGGATTTTGCCTACAATTACCATCATAGATGCTTATCGTATATTAACGGCCAATGGTCCGCAGGGTGGAAGTCCGGATTATGTACAGCGGCCGCGGACCCTAATTGCCAGTGATTGTACGGTTAGCGCCGACTTTTTGGCTCTGGAATTATTTGCTCTAAAGCTGCATGAGGTGCCGTACATTCAAATGGCCTATGATAAGGGGCTGGCTAAATATTCTATTGAAAAGCTAAATTTCCTGAGGATAGATTTGAGTTGATAAAGTATACTTGAATAGAAATGGTTTGAATACAAACCCTTTTGTCCTGAGAGTTGAATGTTTGGTACGAAATCCCGATTTATCGGAATGATACCGATTCCCTTATTTGCGCCACAGGCGCCCCTTCAGGGTAAACCATTTACGGATCGGTATCTATTGTCTATTTCATAAGGAGACGGACTATGAAAAAATATGGCGCCCTATTTTTTCTGGTTTTTTTGCTGGGGACTGTTAATTTTAGCTACAGTCAACAAATAAGCATAAGCAAAGATTCGCTCTATTTCCCGGAGGAGTTTAGCCACGATACGCTTTTCGTTTACAATACGGGAACAGAAACCCTGTTAATCGACAGCTTGTTCAGCATTCATGAGGAATTTGCTTACCGCCTGGAAGCGCAGGCCAAAGACACGACGATATTTTATATGATAGACGGCGGACATGCACCTTTCCATTTAACAATAGAAGCGACTGATTCGGCTTTGTTTATTTTTGAGTCACCGGATTTATGCAGTATTTGCAAAGCTCCCGCCGACCAATCTTATTTTGAAGACAGCTTAATAATTATGAATAATTCGCTAACGGACGACAGCTTATTACTCTTTTCATACGGCCAGGGCTATCCTTCGGCCTTGCCGGAGGCAGGGAGTAAGCAGCCGGCAGATTTTATTTTGCTGCAAAATTATCCCAATCCCTTTAATCCGATTACAGCCATCGGCTATCAGTTATCAGCTGTCAGTTTTGTTCGTTTGGCGGTTTACAATTTATTAGGGCAGAAAGTGGCAACGTTAGTATCCAAAGAGCAAACGGCTGGTAAGCATACAGTGGCATGGAATGCGACCGGTTTTGCCAGTGGCGTATATTACTACAGACTGGAAACAGACAAAGGGTTTGTTCGGACCCGAAAACTTGTTTTACTCAAATAAAATCCTGCCCGATGCTAAAACGTAGCGGATGCTTATGTTAGTCAAAATTCGACGGCTTACCCAGATTCTCTTCATTTTCTTTTTTATTTATTTCTTCCTGCGGGCGCGCTATCCCTATGAAGCCGCGCCGCCGGCGGATTTATTTTTACGCTTTAGTCCTTTAATGCCGCTGTTTGATTTTATTAAGTATCTGCATATTTCCTGGTATTTCTGGCCGGCGCTGCTCATTTTGCTGATTACCCCGCTGTTAGGGCGCGTCTTCTGCGGTTGGATGTGTCCTTTAGGTACTTTGTTAGACGCCGCCAGTAAAATTTTAAAATCGGCCAATAACCGCTATTCCGAAAAATGGCACAAACTGCGTTACCTGAAATTTGCTCTGCTTGCATTCTTAATACTTGCTTCGTTTTTTTCACTGCATCTGTGGGGCTATTTCGATCCGCTGTCCATTTTTAACCGCGCTTTAACTGTGATATTTTATCCTTTTTTTACACTGCTTACGGAAAGCGCCTTGCAGTCCGGCCAAAAGCTGCCGTTTTTCGGCCCGGGCTTTGATGTTGTTTATGATCTTTTCAAAGACACACTTATGCCGGAAAATCAGGCTCACCTGCAACAGGTGTTCTGGATATTTTTATTTATTGCCGCGATTGTATCTCTGGAAAAAATATCCCGTCGTTTCTGGTGCCGTTATTTATGTCCCGTGGGAGCGCTGTTGGGTTTTTTATCGCAATTTCGTTTTTTAGAACGGGTGGTGGCGCCCTCCTGCCCGGCCTGCAACGTATGCCAAACCGACTGCAAAATGAACGCCATCCCCAAAGATGATTTGGCCCATACCAGTAAAGTGGAATGCATCCAGTGTTTTAGTTGTGCCGCAAATTGCCCGCCGGATTTCAAATCCATTTCCTATCGCTGGCGCTGGCGGCCCTACCGCTCCAAAGTGGATTTAAATCGGCGGCAGTTTATAACCACCTCTGCGGCCAGTGTTGCGGCAGTGGGATTGATTTCAATCGGGCTGTCTTCCCGTGAAAAGCAGAACCGCTTAATTCGCCCGCCTGGGGCCCTGCCCGAAAATGATTTCTTGGACCAGTGCATCCGCTGTGAAGAATGCGTGCGAATTTGCGCCTCCAACGGAGCCTGTTTGCAGCCGGGGGCTATTCAATCCAGCCTTTTGGAATTGTGGGCGCCGGCCGCCGTTATGCGCGAGGGATATTGTGAATATAATTGTAATCTGTGCACGCAGGTGTGTCCTACGCAGGCGCTCCAGCCGCTTACCTTAGCGAAAAAGCAGAACTATAAAATGGGTTTGGCGATTTTTGATAAAAACAGTTGCATTCCCTACAACCAAAATGAAGACTGTCTGGTTTGCGAGGAACACTGCCCTACGCCGAACAAAGCCATTAAATTCCAAATTAAGGAGGCGCTAACCAAAGATGGCCGCCTGAAAAAAGTTAAGTTCCCTTATGTGGAACCGGCCTTGTGCATCGGCTGCGGCATTTGCGAGTACAAATGCCCGCTGCCCGGTAAGGCCGGGATTGTCGTGGTAAAAAATGCAAACCAAACAGGCTTGCAAAAAAACGTTTTTAGCCTTCTCTAAAAACATGTTTTAACGTTTTAAATGTCTTGGGTAAGTTTTAAGCTAAGATATTTGCTATCCTAAATAAATATAAACGGCTTAATTCATGTTGTTTCTGTAGAAGATAGCAAGACAAAGCAGGCATTTTCAAAAACAACCCTTATGCCTATGTATATGAATAGCCACTATCTTTAGATAGGAGGTGATGAAATCCCAACAATAACGGGCTTTAGCCCTAAAATAGTAACTCTCGTTGCTGTGTTAGGCTAAAGCCCTAACACTTCTGTGACATTTACTGACTGCTATCTAAAGATAGCGGCAATTAAAAAACATTATTTAGGACGGATGTGGTGTAAAATTATAAATCCGGTTTGTGTTTTTTTACTGCTTGAATTATATTCTTTTTAACTTTTATTTTTTCAAAAAACAGGAGGCACTATGAAGTTAGTTGCTAATCTTTTGGCGCTGAGTTTTTTCGTTTTTATTAGTCTGTATGCCGGAACACCGGTGATTGACGGCGTGTTTGACGGCGAAGCGGTTTGGGGAACGCCGGTTGCTGTAGCAGACGGTGTTGCCGGATGGCAGGGAGTTAATATCGACAAAATTTATGTAACCTGGGACGAAAATTATGCCTATTTTGCCGGATTGTTTCACGAAGGCGGAGTGCCGGCGCCGTGGATGCGCGCGGCCTTTGATTTTAACATTAAGCCAGACGGCGGGCCGCACGATCCCTGGGGCGAAGCGGTGATTTACGCCTACGAACCGCAGGATCAAAAACCCGATTTTGTGATTGTGGGGCGTTTGGGCGATGGAAGCAACTGGGCAGAAATCCGCAGTTGGGATGGTCTTGACTGGGATGCCGGAGGCGGCGTCAATCTGTTTCCAACGGAAATGGCCTGGACGGTGGACTTGAATTGCATCGAAGCCCGTATTTCCAAAGATTCTCTGGGCGGAGCCGATGTGTGCGACGTGCAGTTTTATGTAAGCGGCAACAACTACTCTGAACATGGCACTTTTGACGCCTGCCCGGATGATTCCGTTACTCCCGACTGGGTAACGCCGACTCCGCTGGATAATTACGCCGAAAATGTGACTATTGGTGTGCCCAGCTCCATTGGGCCGCAGGCCGATGTACTACAAGGTTTTGCTTTAGAGCAAAATTATCCCAATCCTTTCAATCCAACCACCGCCATACGCTACGCTTTGCCCAAAGCGGCTGATTTAGAATTAACCATTTACAACACCCTGGGGCAAAAAGTGCGCACGCTGGCGCTAACGCAGCAACTCGCCGGGCAGTACCGGGTGCAATGGGATAGCAGAGATGAACAGGGCAAGCCCGTAGCCAGCGGGGTGTATGTGTACCAACTGAAAGCTCACACCGCATCAGGAGAAAATTTTATTCAGTTGAAAAAAATGGTGCTGATGCGTTAAAAATTCTTCTCACTTTTGGCGAAGGCGCAAAAAAGAATGGCATATAAGGCTCATTCAATTTGCGCCTTTGCTTTTTCTGCAATACTGTCTTTATTCAGCGGGCAGGAACTTTTTGTTTGAAAATCAAGGTGTAAAAGTACGCATCGATTTGCGTTAAAAATCCTGCGTCTTTTCTTTCCTGATGTTCCCGCAAAATACTACTTTTTGTTCGGCTTTTAACGTGCGTCCGGAATGGGGCGTCTTCTTGCTGGTTGTTTTTTAGTTTACATTATAACTTAGCTCAGGTTCAGTTCTATCTGAAACGGGACATGCCCTAAAAAGTATGTACTACTTTGTGGCGGGTTTCCTCCCTTTTCCACTATTTACACAAAATATGTTACAATACCTACAAAAATTTACTGACATAATCAGTATTAATCTCTTTCCGAAAAAACATCACAAAAATCTTATAGTTTTTTTGCTTGACGCCAATTCCAGATTTCTGAGCCCCAAATCAAATTTTCTTTACCTTCTTTGGCTGTTATTACAGGCTCTAAAAATTTATTAATCCGTTCAATAATCAATGAAAAATCAAATGGTTTATCACTGCCAATCTTTTTTATAAACAATTTCCACAGTCTCTCTTTTGCTCCCACAAAATCTTTTTCATACATGAAAAAACGGCTTTCCAACTCCGTCTCTCTTTGAGCAAACGTAGCGTCAAGCGCCTTTTTGAGATTTTTTAAAGTAAAGCTATTATTTTCAGCTAAAAATAAAATATCATAAAAATCTTTCATGCGGCTGGTAGCAAAACCAAGATAGACTATTGCCTGAAATTTTTCAGCAATTACTGATTCCAAGGGATAGAATAATATTTTCGGAGCCGAAAAATCAGGAATCATTTGAGGATATGCATGTTTTCTAAATCCTGATGGAATGGCGTCTCCAAATCCAATATCCAGTTGAACTTTTTAACGAATTTTACCCAGCCGAGCAGTAAGAATAAATCGTAATCCCTGATAATCCAATTCTTCTTTAATAATACCATAAGATATTCTTTCCGTATCAAAACGAACGTTATCGTTTAGTTCCTTTCCGGCGATTTCTTTAATAATCGTTGTCAATTTTTCAGGATCATTCGAAATTTCGATTCCCAGCATATCGATATCCACTGTCGGACGAAATGTTGTGACATGTTCTGTTAAAAGCAACAATCCACCCTTGAGTACAAAATGTTCTTGATATGGTGAAAAACCAAGTCGCGCTAAAAAACGTTCCTGAAAAAATCGCAGTAGAATCGCATTGTAATTTTCTCCGCTCGTTCTCGAAAGATTCAGGAGTCTATCCCGCGCCGAAGCTTCAATATTTTTAATTATGTTCTTTGCCATTTTAAAATCCGGAGAAAGCTTTGACCACCGGTTCAACGATATGTTTTACTTTACAAAACTCAGCTGTTGCAAGTAGTTTATTAATGTCTTTTTTACTTTGCTTGAGGTACGTGTTTAAACTCTCCAGTCCTATATCTTCGCCAATGATGCGTCTTTGCCGGAATGCGTCGCAAATGGATTTTTCTTTATTGTACATATTAATTGTAGCAATTTGGGTTTTAATTACTTTAACGCCATAGGAATAATAAGGCTCCTGAAAGCGGTAGAAGCGAACTGAAACCGTGAATAGTTTTGGAGTACGTTTTGTGCGTGGAATCGCCATATCAAATCGGACCGGCCTTTGCGTGGTTAGACCGTGATAGTGCAGAGCGGTTGTCAGACAAAAGACGCCTTTGGGAACAGCAACGGCAGCGTCAAAATAATCAAAGGTGAATATTTCATGTTCAGGAATCTCTTCCGCCGGCAAACGAAAAAGGCCGCGCTTTATTTGTTCAAGCTGTCCATGGTCTACCATGTTCCGAATTTTTGAGGTATGTACTTTATATTTCAAAAGTTGATTGGAACGCAAGTAGTACTTGTTTTGCTGAAAAAGTTCGATAATATCATTTACTGTCATGTTTTGGCTCTCTGTTAAAAGTGCATACACAAATTAACCAATGTATGCACTTTTAACAAATATTTTAAACTGATTGCCGTTGAACTCGTTGCGAACTTGCCGGGAAGATCGGCAAGGTTCTTACGCAGCTTGGCCGGCTATGAAGGAGTCTCTTCCCCCTGGAAGGGATGACTTGTTCCTTACGGGCTTATGCCAGGCACTGCGGAGATTACAAGCTGAACAATTATTCAAAGGTTTGACTTTCCCAATAGCATTTTTTACCTTCATGTGAAAATTCGCCTTTTAGTTTTTTATTAAACCTAATCTATAATTATTTGGAACGCCATTCATATTTTTACTTTAGAGTTTAAAAATAACAGGGAAGGCAAGATGTACAAACACAAGAAAATTTTTTCGGTGATCGCTTTTATTTTAATTGCTTTAGTTGGAATTTCCCCGGCACAGGAGTGTAAATTTCCTACTGGCAAACGCTTTGCACAGGGAGGAAGAACCCTTTCGCGTGATATAAAACACGCTGTGAACAAGAAAATGGCAAATTCCCAATCCGTAAGTGTAAGCGATAGTAACACCACCCTGATTGGCCGCTGGGCTACCGGTACATGTACTGCTACTTATGTGGTGGGTAACCTAGCCTACATTGGAATAGGAGCTTCTTTAAAGATTTTTGATATCAGCGATCCGTCAGCGCCGCTTCCCCTGGGTGAAGTAAATGTCCCATCTACCGTTGTAGATATTTACATCTCCGGCAGCTACGCCTATGTGGCAGATGGTTGGGGTGGCCTGCGCATTGTCGATGTAAACACCCCTTCATCGCCGGTGGAAGCGGCCGTTTATAATACCGGTGGTTACGCATATGGCGTATTTGTTGCTGACAACTACGCCTATGTGGCTAATGGGGATTCTGGTTTGTGTATCATCGACGTAAGAACTCCGTCGTCTCCTGTGGAGGCAGGTTCTACTAATACCAGTGGAAGTGCATACGACGTGTATGTATCTGGCAGCTACGCCTATGTGGCCTATGGGGGAGAGGGTCTGCGTATCATCGATGTAAGCACTCCTTCATCGCCGATGCAGGTGGGTTTTTCTGAATTTGATGGTTGGGCAAACGGCGTATTTGTTGCAGGCAGCTGCGCTTAAGTGGCAAATGATATGAATGGTCTTCGAATCATCGATGTTAGCGACCTGTCGTCGCCAATGCAGGCGGGCTATTATGAAACTGGTGGGTATGCTGAAGGCCTGTATGTTTCAGGTGGCTACGTCTATGTGGCCAATTATGATAATGGTCTTCGCATCATAGATGTGAGCACTCCGACGTCTCCGGTGGAGGTAGGTTTTTTTGATACCGGTAGTTATGCAGAGGGTGTTTGTATTTCCGGCAGTTACGCCTACGTGGCTGATGGATATGATGGTCTGCGCATTATCGACGTGAGTAATCCTTCTTCTCCGTTGGAACTTGGCTATTATGATACAGATGGTTATGCAGGGGATGTGTATGTTACCGGCAGCTACGCCTATGTGGCCGATGGGGGAGATGGTCTTTATATCATCCGCAATGATTTGGCCACCGGCATTTCGCAGGACATGCCTGATGAAGTTCCCGAAAAGTTTGGTCTTTTCCAGAACTATCCCAATCCCTTCAATCCAACTACGGTTATCAGTTACCAGTTATCAGTAAGGTGGAACTGAGCATTTACAACACTATGGGGCAGAAGGTGCGCACGCTGGTAAATGAAAAGCAGGAGGCGGGAAGTTATTCAGTCAACTTTAACGCGGCCGGATTGTCCAGCGGAGTTTATTTTTATCGCCTAAAAACAAATCAAGGATTTTCCCAAATTAAAAAGATGATTTTAATGCGTTAAGCATCTTTGCGGCAACGGTTCCGCAAATTAAACAGCGGGGCCGTTTTTTCTTTTTATTCCTCCCAATATAAAACCGCCCAGCGCCAATAAAAATCCCCACAAAATATATCCTAAACCAGTTTGGGCAATGGCCTCCGGCTCTAAAAGCGCCAGAGCGCCGCGGGATTCCAGAAAATAAAAAACAATCGTGCCGATAAATCCCAGTCCAATGGACAGGTTGACCTGCCGCGGCAGCGTGCCTTTAAAGAAGCTGGCAATGACCGGAATGAAGACCGTCGTTGTCAGAATGCCCGAGGAAAGATAAAAAATATCCCACAAGCTGTCGGTAAACAAGGCGTAAATAAAAGAGATGAACACCGCGCCCACCGAAGACCAGCGCGCCAGGCGGTTAATCTTGTGCGCCGGCCAGCGCGTTTTTAAGATCGGCTCCAATAAATCATGCGAAAAGGACAGAGCCACCACATTGCCGCAGGTGTCGATGGTGGACATGGCCGCGGCGATGAGTCCCACAGAAAGCAGGATATTCAGCCACAGCGGCGCGTACTGTTTCATAATTACCGTAAAGATAAGCGCGCCGTCCTGCAACTCGGCCGGTATAACGCCGCCCGCCGGGGGATAGAGAATCAACGCGGCCATCCCGATGATAAAGGGCATAATTCCCACAAATACAAGAGAGTTGAATCCGGCGATGAAAATCCCTTTGCGTGCCTCTCCGTTAGTTCTGGCGGCCTGCAGGCGAATCCATACATCGGTTTCCACAATCCAGCCCGGCAGATAGGCGGAGAACGTCATGACGATCAGCGCCCAGCCCGGAGCCAGCCACATTAGCGGATGGCTTTGTTTGGGCGGCGCAGGTATTTGCAATAAAGAGCTGTTTCCCGGCAGACCGTTCCAGGCCAGCGCGGCAATTATGGTGATGAAAAAGGCTACCAGCACGAATTGAATTTTGTCGGTGGAAACCACTGCTTCAAAGCCGCCGGTGTAACTGTACACGGCCACAATAAGTGAGATTAACAGCAATGTGCTTGGTAAGGAGATGCCCAAAAAGGGTGAGATAATGGCGCCTGCCGCGTAAATCTCTGCGCCGGTCCAGGTGATAAAGACGAGAATTAACGCCGGCGCCAGCAGTTGACGCGTACGCCGGCCAAAACGTTTTTCCAACAGTTGCGGTTGAGAAAACACCTTAAATTTGCGGAAACGCGGCGTGGCAAAAAAGAAACCGGCCATCGTGAGCAGCCAGGGAAAAATCAGCAGCCAGGCGCCGCCCGGCCCGTACCAGTAGAACAATTGTACGCCGTACACGCACGACCAGCTGATGGACATCATACTGGCGGATATAGACAAGCCCACCGACCATGAAGACAAATTGCGGCTGGCCTCCCAAAAGGCGGCGTTATCTTGCGCCTGCCCTCCTTTTTTATCTCTTAGCCAAACATAAACGCCGATTCCGATAACCGTGGCGGAATATAATAAAAATCCGGCCCAATAATAAATTTGTGAATTCATACGTAAGGTGTCTCGCTGGTCTGGGTTTGTGTATATGTTTGGAAAAATAAAAGGAAAAAGAATAAAATAAAATTTTTTCTGTATTGTTTCTGATAAATGGGGCGTTCTGCCATGGAGAAGTCTTGCTTGACAATTAAAATTTCGTTAATTAACATACAGTAAAGGAGAATAAAGCCGGATGATTCGATTTTTAATGTTAATTTTAACGTTTAACTATTTTACCGCATTCGCCGGAGAGCCGGCAAGACCGGCCATCAGCGACGGATATTATGCTTTTATTGATACCGCGGGACAAGTGATATTTAAAACATCATTGCCTTACAGCAGTAATTTTTCTTTTTTCTATTCTCCTCGCCAATATAGTTTTAATGAAGGACGGGCTGTTGTGCGGCATGAAAACGGCTTTGGAATCATTAACCGCCGCGGGGACATCCTTTTCAATTCAGCCGTCCCTCAAACCAGTACCTCGTCAACCGATTCACCGGCGCTTTATCATTGCACATGGATCGCATCTTTTAGTGAAGGACGCGCAGTAACTTTTTGGGAGCGTAAATTTTTAGGTATCTCATACAGCGGTCATTATGGCTTTATTGATTCTGTGGGAAAGTTAGCAATTAAACCCCAATTTGAGGCAGCCGGTTCCTTCTCCGAAGGTCTGGCGCCGGTTAAAAAAAACGGAAAATATGGGTTTATTAATCAACAGGGCAAAGTGCAGATCCCCTTTCAATACGAGCTTGCCAACCCCTTTTCGGACGGTTTAGCCCTCGTCAAAAAGGACGGTAAATTTTGCTATGTCAATCACCAAAACCAAAATGTTTTGAGCGTTTCCTATCCTTATCCCCATTCATTTAAAGAGGGTCTGTCACTCGTCCGGCGGGGCGAATTGTATGGTTTTATGGATACTACCGGAAATTTAACCATTCCCGCTAAATTTGAAGCGGCCGGCAATTTCAACGAAGGTCTGGCTCTGGTTAAGCAAAACGGAAAGTACGGTTTTATCGATCAATACGGGCAATGGATCATACCCGCGCAATTTAGCGGGGCTTCAGGATTCCGGGAAGGCCTGGCTCCGGCTAAGCCAGATAGCTTGTGGGGCTATATTAATAAAAGCGGAGAATTTGTTATTGAGCCGCAGTTCGACCGCGTCTGGCCCTTTATTAACGGCTTGGCCATCGTCTGGCAGGACAACTCCATTTTTTATATTAATACTTCCGGGGAGCTGGTATATATTCTCTTCGAGGGAACTCTGGCTAGTTCAGCCGCCGAAAAAGAGGAAGCACGTATTCAATATCTGCTAAGCCATTGAGAAAAAGATTAAGAGCGTCACATTTTAATCATTTTTGTTCTTCTACAAGAAAACCCCGTTTTCTCATTTCCATTGTACATTGATTGTTAATTGGACATTCCCATGTAATATAATTTTGCGAGTTATAGAGTCTGTCTCATTAAAACAGTGTTTGATTTTAAATATTCGTGTTTAATACCTCAATGCTTGCGGCCGGGTTATTTATTTTTAACGGATAACAGAAACAGCAAGGGCGCCTTAAAAATAAAAACTTTCTTGAGCGGAACAGACAAAATTCTTAAAATGAATTATCCTTAGCTAAAGGTACTCATAATAAAACTGTCTTAAGAACATTACGAGGTGAAACAGGATGAAATTATTTTCCCAAACCGTAAAACACATGTTGCTGATATTTTTAATCCTTCCGCTGTTGTTGTCCTGCCAGTCGCAAAAGCCGCCGTTTGCCGGCGTAAAACATCCGGACTGGAGTTACAATAAAACCGTTTATGAATTGAATGTCCGCCAATTCAGCCCCAGCGGTACCTTTAAGGCAGTGGAACAGCGCCTGGCCGCTTTGCGTGATTTAGGCGCTGGCATCATTTGGCTGATGCCCATTCATCCTATTGGCGAAAAGAACCGTAAAGGCACGCTGGGCAGCCCCTATTCGGTAAAGGATTATTTTTCCGTTAATCCGCAATACGGTACGATGAAGGATTTCAAATCACTGGTCGATAAAATTCATGAATTCGGTATGTATGTCATTTTAGATTGGGTGGCTAATCACACCGCCTGGGATAATCCCCTGCTTAAGGCACATCCCGACTGGTTTACGCGCGATGCAGCCGGCAATTTTGTGGCGCCGGTGGCCGACTGGCACGATGTGGTGGATTTGAATTATCAGAACAAGGCCTTACGCCGCTATATGATTAAAGCGATGAAATACTGGGTTGCGGAAGCGGATGTGGACGGGTTCCGCTGTGATGTGGCCGAAATGGTGCCTTTGGATTTTTGGCGGCAGGCGCGGGCGGCCTTAGACAGCCTCAAGCCGGTTTTTATGTTAGCCGAAGGGGAAAAGCCGCAATTGCACAAAGCGTTTGATATGACTTACTCCTGGAAAATGTTTTACACGTTTAATGATATCGCTCAGGGCAAAAAAAGCGCCAGGAGGCTGGATAAACTTTTGGCGGAAGAAAAAAAATATTATCCCGCCGATGCCTTCCGCATGCGCTTTACTTCCAATCACGATGAAAACGCCTGGAACGGGACGGTTTTTGAACGCCTGGACGGCGCTGTGAAAACATTTGCCGTGTTGACCGTTACCCTGCCCGGTAAGCCGATGATTTACAACGGACAGGAGGCGGGCATGGATAAGCGCTTAAAGTTTTTTGAGCGCGATCCCATTGAGTGGCGCGTCAATAATTATCGCCGGTTTTACAGTCGTTTACTTAATCTGTACGAGGGCGACCCGGCGCTCTACGCCGGAGAGATGCATAAAATTCCCACGGAGAATGATGATCAGATATATGCTTTTATGCGGCAGAACGATGATAAACGCGTCCTGGTTTTTTTGAATCTTAGCCCGGCACAGCAGACGATTACCATTACATCGAACTATTTAAACGGAGAATTCATCGAATATTTTACCGGACGGAAACGCGACTTTCGAGGTCAGGCTACGTTTAATTTGCCGCCCTGGGGCTATCATGTATATGTAACTAAATAAACCCGTTGGCATCCCCTGCACCGGCTCCCCATCGGAGGGGAGCTGTTTGCCGGTGTTTTAGCGCAAGGTAGTTCAATCCGGAAGTAGGTTGCTTAAAGGAACTTTTTTACAGTCTGTGAAATAGTATCCCCAAAACCGGTAGCCGATTTCCTCTCCTTCGGAGGGGATTAAGGGGAGGTTTAAAACAAATTTAACAAATAATCTCTCAAATAGCGGCTATCAAATTATAAATCCCTAAATCTCCTTCACGTACCACCCGTCACCGCGCGAGGCGTCTTTGCGGAAACCTAATTGCCCTAAATATTTTTGATGTTGCGCGATGTTGCTGTAAGTGATAAATACTTTCTTTCCATGACTGGCAAACAATTGGTGATCGGTATGGAAAAGATAGTGCGCGGCCTGTAAGTCGCGGTACGAGGGAATCACGTAATCCAGATGAATCCGGCATTCGCGTTCGCTGATTGGCTCCACAATGAACAAGCCTACCGGAAGTAAATTCCGCAAAATAAAGATAATACGGAATTGCTCGGCCGGCGGATAGGAAAAATCCGGAAAGAATTTTTTTATATCGGCGCTATGAAAATCTAAAAAACGAAGTAAAAAGGCGCTTTGCGTGTTTTTAATCTCCAACAGTTCAAAATAATCCTGATGGCGATGAATCTGTACTAAATAATAAATATCCACCAGCGAAATAAATGAATTAAGGATGAAAACCGGCAGGGCATGCACCAGCAATCCATAAATAGCAAATGTGGCCGCTCCAAACAGATTTACCCAGCGCAGCCGGTGGATAGAGTTCATCATCAGGGAGACGGCGATTAAGAATGAGCCCAGATAGCCCACTAGTTGAATCCAGTTTTCTATCATCTATTATTAAATCCTTATTTATTAAGATTGTCTTGCGCTTGTTGCTTTTGCTTCCGGCGCTATCTGTATTACAGCTAATTTGGATGTTCGCCTGGCGTCAAGGATACACAACGGCAAAACGATTCCCAAAAATATTTATTTTGAATCTGCCATCCAAAGATGCTAATTTGCGCTCGCTTGGTTAGTTCAACAAATTTAACAGGAAATTTATTGCCTAATGAAGAAAAAACCCGAACTGCTGGTTCCCGCGGGAACCTTCGAAAAGATGCAGTACGCCATGGCCTACGGCGCCGATGCCGTTTATGCCGGATTGCCGCGATTTTCCTTACGCGCCCGCGAAAATGATTTTACGGAAGAAACCGTCGCCCGCGCCATTGATTATGCCCATGGTTTGAATAAAAAGTATTACCTAACCATGAACATCTACCCGCATAACCGCAAGGTGGCTTCGTTTGAGACGGCGTTAGATCGGGTAGCCCCGCTTAAACCGGACGGTTTGATTATGGCCGATCCGGGTATGATTTTAGTAGCCCGGGAAAAACATCCACAGTTGGAAATTCATCTTTCTACCCAGGCCAATACCATTAATTGGCAGACGGTACGTTTTTGGCAAAAACAGGGCGTCAAACGTATTATCCTCAGCCGCGAACTGAACATTGACGAAATAAAGGAAATCCGCCAGCGTGTGCCGGACATCGAGTTGGAAACCTTTGTCCACGGCGCTATCTGCATTGCTTACTCCGGCCGCTGCCTGCTCTCTAACTATTTTACGCACCGCGACGCCAACCAGGGTACTTGTACCAATGCCTGCCGCTGGCAGTACAATGTTTACAGCCAACCGCAATCGTACGAAAGCGAACGCGATGTGTACCGTCCCATAAAAGGCACTTATTTTTTGGAAGAAAGCGAGCGTCCCGGCGAACTCATGCCCGTGGATGAAGATGAGCACGGCACGTACATCATGAACGCCAAAGACCTGAGCGCTATTCATATTTTAAATCAACTCATCGATGCCGGCGTGGACAGCCTGAAAATCGAAGGCCGCACCAAATCGGCCTATTACGTGAGTGTGGTAACGCGCGCCTACCGCCAGGCCTTGGACGCCTATTGGAAAGAGCGTCAGGCGCCGGCGGAAATATTGCAGGAAGTATACGCCGTGGCTAACCGTGGTTACATCACCGGTTTTCTGGAACGCAATCCGCAGCGGGACGGACAGAATTACGAGCAAGGCCATTCCGCAAATCAAAGCCGTTTATTTGCCGGCCTGATTGACCAGTGGAACGAGCAAGCGCAAATGGCGCGGGTACGGGTGCGCAACCGCGTACAAACGGGCGATTATCTGGAATTGGTTACACCGGAAGATACCATTCCTTTCCGGCTTACGGAAATGTATGATACGGAAGGTGCGCGGTTAACCGTGGCCCACGGCGGCGGGCAGGATGTTTTGCTGCCGCTGCCGCAGGAACCAAAGCCCTTTTCTCTGTTACGTAAAGTGACTGAACATAATTAGCCGGCCGCTGTTTCTTATCCCGTAAATATTGGAAGGGAAGATTATGCCTGTATTAAAATTTGCAGAACTAACGCCCGGGAGGGTGAAAAAACTTGATGCACAACGCACGGTGTTTCTCTTGCCGGTAAGCCTGATGGAAGCGCACGGCGAGCATTTGCCGCTGGGCACGGATTATATGTTGTCGGATTTTTTCGCTCAACAGTTAGCTCAACGCATAACGGAAGACAACGTGTTCCCCACGGCAGTACTTTTTTCACCGTTAGCCGTAGGCGCCGGCGGCATCCAAAAAGAAGGCACTATCAATACGGACCAAGACCTCGTTCAGCGTTTGATTATTGATTACGGGGAAAAATTAGGGCAATGGGGCTTCCGCTTTGGTTTGTTGGTTAGCATCCACGCCGGTCAGAACCATTTACAAGCCCTGGAGCAGGCGTATGAACAGTTGCGGCCAACCGGCTTTAACTTTTTGCCCTTGACTAATCGTCTGCTGCCGTGGTTTTTTACTGAGGATTTTATTGAACAAATCAGCCGGCGTTTGCCGCAGCCTTTGAGCAAAGCGGAAAAATCAATACTGGCCGAAGACGGGCATGCCGGTTGGTGGGAAACGGCAATGATGACGCTGGCCGAACCGCAATTGGTACGCCATGAAGCCCTGCCGGCAACGCGGCATTTAGATCCTTCATTTGCCGAAGCTGCCCTGCAGGCGGTTTTGCAACAAGCTTTAGGTCATATTCTTCAATTTAAGTGATTTGCAGTTTTTTCCCATTGGTAGCAAAAAGCAAAAGAATGAACGACCCAGGTGCCCCTTCAGGGAAAACCATTTACCGACCGGTATAAAACCCATCTGAATGGGATTTAATCTTGCCAGAACAATAGTTGTTTGAGAAGCGAAATATCCACATGAGATAAATCGACGGTGAGATCATCCTCAAAGTCAACAATATTGCCGGCAATGCGTGTAATCATTTTGCCGGTTAAACAGGAGATACTTTCGGCCAGATCGATGGTTTCGTATAGTTGGGTAAGATCGACTTTTGCGTGTTCTTCATCGCTTCTACCGGGCATAGTAAGGTTTTCCCAAAGCATGAACGATGTGTTTTCTTTTGCCGGAACGTCGTCCACGTAGCGCAGACGCTGCAGAGTATCTTCATATTGTTCCAATTCAAAATATTTAAAAAATCCACCGCCCCGCCAGCCGACTGTTTTGGAAATGCCGCTTCTCTCCCCGGCCAGCACTTTTTTCATGCGCGGCAGCAGCACATCCTCAAAATGTCCGCCCATTTCCACGCCAATCCATTTACGTCCCAGCTTGTGGGCTGCCGCCGTTGCCGTCCCCGAGCCTAAAAAGAAATCCATAACTAAATCGCCCGGCTTTGATGTGGCCTCGATGACGCGCTGCAGCAAAATTTCCGAATTCTGCGTCTTAAATCCGTTGCCGCCTTCGTAGGAGGGGATATCTTTCCAGTTATCGGTGATCTTTTTCTGGTCGGCCGGCAGATATTGCACAAGCCAGGAATCGCTTCCGCAGGAAAGGCAACGACTCAGTTGTTTTACGCCGAAAACCTCGGTGTGTGCCGTAATATCCAGATACTTAAAACGATCCTTTGGACGGCTGGCAATTTGACGCGCAAAATCAGCTCCGCTGTCTTGCTCGTCAAAATAGTACAGCGCTCTGCACTGCCGGCAGCGCAAGCGCAGAAAATGGTCGGCCAGCAGCTTGTCCACTTTTTCCTGCCGCAGGGAGAAGTGCTGTCCCGGCGGCGGCAAAAGGGTTTTGCCTAAAAACATGCGCGGAGCCGGATTGCGGTCTTCCTGTTTCAGAAAGCCGATCCAGCGAAATTCGGAAATGCTGCGCGGACGGTACAGTGATTTGTAGTATGTTTCTGAAGTTTTCCCGTACCAGTAGAGAAATTCGCTTTCTACTTCAAATTTACGGGGCGTGCCGATACTTTGACGTTTGCGGTTTATCAGAAGTTCGTTGTGAAAATTTTCTTCGCCGAAGATTAGATTTAGCAGCAAGCGCATATACATGTTGCCGTTGTAATCGCAGCGTACAAAAAGACTGCCTGCATCCTTTAGCAAATCATGCGCCACACTCAAACGATTTTCTAATAGCGTCATCCAGACGGCATCCTTGTAATTGACATTGTAATGAAAGTTCGGTTGCGTTCCCAAATTGAAGGGCGGATCGATGTAAATGGTCTGAATACGGTTTTGGAATTTGGGAAAAAGAGTGCGCAGCGCCTGATAATTTTCACTTTTAATCAGCCAGCCGTCCAGACTTTCATCCAGTTGGTTAAACGTCGCTAACAGTTCATTTTTTAATTCCGGGAAATAACGTGTGTCCAGCGGCAGATGTTCGTATTTTTTACGAAAATATGAGCCGTTAAACAGCTGGACGGCCTTTTGTTCAGGTTTGACAAGTCCCAATTGCCGCCACTCTTCCATTTGGGCAGAAAATCCGCTATGCGTCACCACTTGCCGTAGCAGATTGGCATCCTGGTTCTGCAAGCGATCTACGGTGATCACATAATCGGATTTAAGCGCAAAACGGGGTTTGTTCCAAATGCGCGCCAGCTCTTTTTCGAAGGCGGCAACCAGATCGATGATGCATAAAGCAATGCGCCGGAAGGCGGCGGTTTTAACGCCCTTCGGCCATGCCGCCCCTTTTTGCCGCTGTATTATCCACCAATCCAATTGTTCCCGTAAAAACCCGCGTGCATCTTTGTTGATGAAATAATCCGCCTCGGTTTGTTGGGCAAACTGTCGAAAGACGCGCTGTAACGTTTTTCTACTGATTTTAATGCCCTGCCCGCTCAAAATAGATGCTAACTCACGGGCGTTGTCTTTATGGCCGCCTTCGGAATACGAAGCTGTGAAGACCAGCCGTCCCTGTGCGTCTTCCTTTTTAAAATCAAAAGATAAACGGCGCTTTTCATTGGCGCGTTTATATTGCAGCGCCGAAGCATCCACAAAAATACGCCTGCCGTCAGCCGCTACTTCTATGCTTTGAAGCAGGCGATCGCTTTTTATGTAGTAAAGTTGCTGCGTCCTCCAGGCAAAAGCCACACCGCTATCGGAGAGATCGAGCGGCCTGTACAGGCGCTTATCTGGCGGGACATCATTAATGCAGATGGCTCCGGTTTCATTGAAGTAGCGCTGAAAAAATTCATGCAGTTCGGGAAAAATCGCCACGTTGCCGGCGGAGGCTCCGTGTAAAACGGATTGAATTTCCTGCTGAAGGGCAGGGCGTAAACGATGCTGAAAATATTGGAATTTTATCTGTCTTAGTTTAATAAAGCCGGATTGGCCCTCAATTTTGACGCCTAAAAAGAGGTTTTGCAGGGAGTTGAAAAAGGTTTTTTGATGAGACATGCAGACAAGTTACAAAATTTTAACAAACGCCGCTTAATTTTATAAAGAGTGCGGAGAGACGGTGTGTTTTCCTCCGGCGAAGTAACAATCCAATTCACAAACGTCACAGTTTTCCGTTTCGGCGCATTCAAAACGGAACGTTTCGTATTTGTCGCGAAATCTTTTTACGGTCGAATTTCCCGAAAGATAAAATCCCATAAAACTCATTAATCGCTGGCCGGTTTCTTCTTCTAACAGATGCTCAATTTTACAGGCTTCCGCTTCGGCCAAATCTTCCGGCAGATGAAGTACGTTTTCAAAAAAGATTTTTATGATGCGCCGCTTAGCCAGGACTCCATTGATTAGATTAAGGCCCTTGTCGGTAAACTGGTAGAATTTATTTTCGTCTTCGCTGACAAATCCTTTCGTTATGAGTTTCCGCAGGGTGATGGAGACGCTGCTGCGGCTGATGTCCAAATATTTGGCAATATCCACGCCGCGCACGTAACCGTTTTTTTTCAGTAGCTCATGCATAGCCATCAAATGGTGCACGCTGCTATGCGTCAGAGCTACTTCATCGAATTTTTTCCACAGTTCTTTCATTTGTTAATCCAATGGTAACAGTTGTTAAAAGCATTTAACATGTGTTAATATAAAACAAAGACGCAAAACTGTCAAGAGAGGCTGTAGAGCGTTTTGAATTATTGCTAAAAAATCAGTAAATTGTTTTAAAAGCAACGACTAAAATTTTCACATTAACTGCTATTCATCTATGAAGACAAAAGCCCAGGCCCCGCAGAAAATCCTGTTGTTATCCGATAGCCAGTTGCTGTTCCGCGATGATATTATGGCACGTTTACTGCCAGCCGAAAGAAATCATTTAAAAGCGGCCTACATCGGAGTAAGCAGTGACGATGAGCCTGTGTTTTACGAAATATTTCGTGGCACTATGCAAAATTTAGGAATTGACCATTTAAAGCACATACACACACTCTTTCCGGATGAAGAGCGCGAGTTTTTGCAGCAGGCCGATCTTATTTTGCTGGGCGGCGGAGACACACAACGCGGCTGGCAGATCCTTCGGCAAAGCGGCATGAACGAAATCCTTGCAAAACGCTATTATGACGGCAGCGTGATGATTGGCGTATCCGCCGGAGCCGTACAATTAGGATTGTTTGCTTCCACAGGCGATGGCGCCGACAATGAAATGCTAAAACTGATTCCGCTGGTAATCGACGTTCATGATGAGCAGAATGATTGGCATGCCTTACAGGAGCTGCTGACTCGCAAGGGGCCGTATATGACCGGCGTGGGCATTCCGCTGGGCGGCGGTTTGCTTTACCATCCGGAACCGGCGTTAGAAGCGGTTGCGCAGCCCATTTATGAATTCCGCTTCAGTGGCAGCCAGCTCAAGCGGCAATTGCTTTTTCCCAATAAACAAGAGGCCCATTCCGGTTAGAATCCTTAGGAGATTAGCGCGGTTAAAAGTCGTTTAGTGTTTACACACATAAATCACCATAATCCAATTTAAACCTAAAAAAGTTTTGGAGGAATCATGAACGGCAATTATCGTATTTCATTCCTTGTTGTTCTCTTGGTATTTGCCTTAAATGTTTTTCTTGAGGCAAAAAATATTTCCGCTGAAGCAAATCAAAAATCATTACAAAAAATTAGCGTTTTAGACCCACAGAATACGCTATCTAATATTAACAACTGGACGTATTGGCTGAAGTATGATGGCCAATCCGCCAATAATCCATATAACGGGAGCTCCGGGGCAGTGTATCCGCGCGGAACTGCCGGCGCCGTTTATGTGGATGGCGTGGTCTGGGGAGCACAGGTAAACGGGGAAGTACGGGTCGGCGGTCAAACGTACCTCGTCGGCACACAGCCTCTGCTTGGTCATATTTACAGGATTCGAAAGGATTGGGCCGTGCTGACAACGGCGGATGTCCTGCAAGAAACAGCGGAATTTTATAACATTTCCGTTAGTTCTGTGACCGAGCAGCAGGCCAACGAAATAATCGATCAATACAAAAGCGACTAGAAAAACTGGCCCGTGAATGAAGGTGCGCCTTTTGTGGATGTAAATGAAAATGGGATATATGATCCCATATTGGATGCGCAGGGCATGCCGGACCAAACTCTGGGTGATTATCCCGGCATCCATTATGCCGACCAGGTGGTATGGTTTAAGGTAAATGATCAAGATGCGGATAAAACAGTCAATTTATATGGTTCCAATCCTTTGGGTATTGAATTACAGGTAACGGTTTGGGCTTATAATCAGCCGGAGTCAAGGTTAGGGCAGGCTATATTCAAGAAGTATAGAATAACGAATATTTCTGATAGTACTTTTAATGAAATGTACTTATCGCAGTTTGGCGATCCCGATTTGGGAGATTATGCTGATGATTTGGCAGGTTGCATACCCGAAACAAACAGCACTTTTGTTTACAACGGAAACAATTTAGACAGTGAATACAATAATTTCAGTATTGTTCCGCCGGCCGTTGCTTATACTTTGTTACACGGCCCTATAGCATCCTCTCCCGGAGATACAGCCTATTTTGATTCCGGCTGGCTACCCGATTATAAGAATTTGCCTATGACATCGTTTGCTTATTTTGCGGCAGGAGGTTCAATTAGCGATCCTGTGTTTGGTATTTATGACGGAACTTTACAATGGTATAATATGATGCGCGGCTATAAACCAACAGCCGATTTGGATAATCCGACATCATACACCCACGGCAGCGGTCCCCAAAGCGGCCAGGCTACAAAATTTCCTTTGGACGGTGACCCGATTTCTGGAAGCGGTGATGTGGACGGTCAGGGAAGTAACATGCCTCCGGGCGACCGGCGCATTGTACTGACCAGCGGTCCCTTTACTTTGGAGCCGGGCGCAAGCCAGGAAATGACAGTGGCGGTGGTGGGTGGACATGGAGCTGATTATTTGAATTCCGTCAGCATATTAAAAGACAATATTGCCTATGTTCGCGAATTTGCTAATAGCGGTTTTGACAGACAATTTTTGAAGGCGCCGCATGTTTCATACAGCGTGAATCATCCTAATAATACTTCCACCGAACTGGTTATCGAAGCGGATTTGACGGATTTTGATAACATTAATTCCAGTACAATTTCTTTCAGACCACAGGTTGGTGAGGAAACCGCCTTTTCAATACCATTGTACGATGATGGTTTACACAACGACCGGATAGCCGGTGACAATATTTGGGGTAACAGTACTACCTTGTCAAACAGAAAATATCCTTTTGCAGGTGACTTGACGGTACATTTTGCCTCCGGTGATAAACTATATGTCGATCAACTTACAAATGTCAGGCTGCGCCCAATGCCAAGCCTGGAAAACTGGCGCATTATTTGGGAAAACCGCAAACAGGATGCTCAGATAAATAATAACGAAACGGTGTATTTGCAGTTTGACATACGTAATAACGACGCTATAAACAGCATCGATTCAGTATCCGTTATCAACAAGGACGAAGTTTTTAACTTTTATGATGGTATTACTGCGGGCGGAACGCTAGAAAACAAGTCGAAATTTTTTATAATTAACGCACCGCCCTCCGGCGATTCCATAACCATCGGGTACTGGATTAATTTTGACCATTATTCGCAAATTGGCAGTACAACCTTTCCCATTATTACATGGAACGAAAATGTGGGCACAATTGACGTAACCCAGAACGGAAACGCTGATGCTTCTGTCACTATTTCGGTTGTAGAGCCCGATTCACTAACCGGTGATGATTATAAAATATATTTTGATCAACAGCATTATTATCGTGATAAAGACGGCCAATGGAAGAAAACGAATTATCCGGATTCCGTTGGGAATAATTTGGCAAAAACAGGTGATGTATCTCCTTCGACCATTACGGGTTCCGCTATTTGGTCCGCAGATAATCCCGGTACGGTAGATTTGGTGTTTACTTTAGATTTACAGTCGCCGGATTTTGATTGGGTTGACGGTGTAAGATTAACCTTCCCGCCGGAAGTGACTATCAATAATTGGAAGGCCGTAACAGGAGCATATGGAAGCTATCCTTCGTACGGTCAAAATTTAGTCAACCCGAACGGCAGCTACAATGCAGCTGATAATTCCATTACTTGGGGCGATTCCTCTCGCTCTACTTTTGGAGGTATCGAAGGCACCGTATATTTTATAGTGAATGCTCCCGAATTTACTCCGCCGATTACAGTTGGTTATCACGTTTATGACGATGGATACAGTGGTAATGTTGTAGACGCCATTGGTACTATTACTATTGATGAAATCGGCTATGAGTTTAAAACAGAAAACGTCTGGAATTTAATGGACCTTACAAAAGATAAACTGGTCTTGGAAGATCAGACGGTAATGGATGGCGTGGATATTTACAGCGGTGAGATTGTCGGCGACCCCATCGTAGATGGCATGTTGATTACGGTTAAAGGTTCTTATGATGCCCCAAAATCTTTTTCAGATGTTCTATTAATCAAACAGAACGGAACGA